>JAJBSY010000174.1 GCA_020861205.1 Deltaproteobacteria bacterium
GGTTCGCCTGGTACTTCATGGACGTGGCCTTTTCCGACACCAGGGGCCGGAGAATGATTTGCGAGTAATCCATGACCAACCTCTACTTAAGCCGCGCCGTCAAGGGCTCGACCGCGCCCTCGAGGAGGACGAGCTGGGGGTGCACAAGGATGGTGTACACGTTGAGCTGTTCCGGGGTCGCCACGGTGATGCCGGGGATGTTCCGTGCGGAACGTTCCAGGGCCTCGTCGTTCGCGGGAATGACCACCAGGGCCTTTTTCAGCTCAAGCGCTTTGGCCACGGAGGCGAAGTGTTTCGTCTTCGCTTCCGGCAGCTCGATGGACTTCACCACCATGATGTTCCGGTCGAACTGGCGGGCGGAAAGAGCCATTTTCATGGCGAGGGCGCGCACCTTCTTGTTGACCTTGAACGAATAGTCGCGCGGATGGGGCCCGAAGGTCACCGCGCCCCCGGTCCAGACGGGGGAAATGTTGGAACCGGCGCGCGCGCGGCCGGTGCCTTTCTGGCGCCAGGGCTTGGCGCCGCCGCCCTTCATCATGGAACGGGTCAGGGTGGAGTGCGTTCCGGCGCGCCCCGCCGCGCGGATGGACCGCACAACCAGGTTCAGGATCTCGGGGCGGACCGGCACTTCAAACACTTCGGGGGCCAGGGTCACTTCCCCGGCTTCCTGCTTCGCTTGATCGTATATTTTCACAACAGCCATGTCGGACCCCTTAGTACTTACGAACCATGACCAGGCCGTTCACGGGACCGGGAACGGGCCCCTTGACCAGGATCAGATTGTCTTCGGGCCGGACGTCGACGATCATGATGCTCTGCGCGGTAACGTTGCGAGCGCCCATGTGGCCGGCCATTTTCTTGTTCTTGAAAACCTTGCCGGGCTCGGTGTTGTTCCCGATGCCGCCGGCGGAACGGTGCGTCTTTTCGGTGCCGTGGGTGGCGGACTCGCCCGCGAAGTTCCAGCGCTTCATGGCGCCGGCGTAGCCTTTGCCGATGCTCTTGCCGGAGATTTTCACGAATTCGCCCGGTTCGAACATGGCGACGGTAAGCGCCTCGCCTACCGACTGTTCCGCCGGAGCGTCAAGGCGTATCTCGCGCAGCACGCGGAACTTGCCTTCCCCGGCCTTGGCGAGGTGGCCGATCTGCGGCTTGGTGAGGTGCTTGTCCTTCGCATCGACATAGCCGATCTGGATGGCGTCGTAGCCGTCCTTTTCAGCGCCCTTAACCTGCACGACGGGGCACGGTCCGGCCTGAATCGCGGTCACGGCAACGGACGCGCCATCGCCCGTGAACACACGGAGCATGCCGAGCTTGCGGCCCAAAATTCCAAGATTAGAAGCCATGACTCACGCTCCCTACAGTTTGATTTCAACGTCAACACCGGCAGGCAGGGAGAGCTTGCCAAGGGCGTCCACGGTTTGCTGGGTCGGCTCAAGTATATCCATCAGCCGCTTGTGAATACGCATTTCGAACTGTTCACGCGACTTTTTGTCGACGTGAACCGAGCGGTTCACCGTATACTTATGGATGTTGGTGGGCAGGGGGATGGGCCCCGCGATGCCCGCGCCGGTGTTCTTCGCCGTATCCACGATTTCGGCCACAGCCTTATCCAGGATGCGGTAATCGTAAGCCTTGAGCTTGATTCTGATACGATCACTGCTGACAGTTGTCATTGTTGCATACTCCATTCTCAGGAAAACATCCCGGCCTGGGCCGGAGCCTCGTTCAAGCACCTGATGCACAAAACGACAAAAGCCGCCTTCTGAGGGGCGGCGGCAATCTTCGTTATTCTTATTGGAAAGCTGCGGACCATGCCGGCTGTATCAGCTTTCACCGCGAATGCGAAGAGTACCAAGCGTTGTCGCCGGCCTGGCCCCGGTCGAAATGACCGGTCAGGTGGTGCGGCGTTACCGGGGATTGCGCTTACCGCAATAGCCCTGGTATGCTCTACGCCTTACAGCCTTGCAACGAAGGCTGGAACGGCAAGACATTTTCACGGCATTGTAACGCCTGCAAATGTCAAACCTGGTTGGCTTGTGTACAACCAGGCGCATCAGGACGGGCTCGACCCGCCCTTCCCCTGGCGCGACAGGGGGAAATTTCCACGCCGAACCTGAATCCGGACGCGAAACGGGAAAATACACAGACAGCCGCGAGCGGTCAAGCGATTTTTTTATTTTTGACCGCAACCGCTCCTTCCGGGAGCGCACCTTCGCAAACGCGCCCATCCGTGATTACCCGCTTCCGGCGGCATTTCCGGGAGCGGCAAGGTGTAACGGATGCGCTTCATAAACGAGTGCCCGTCTTTATTATTCGCGGAAAAAGCTCGCCGGGTTTTCTCGATCCGGCGAGAACCGGCAACCGTGCAACATCGCACGGATGACGCCTCCGAGGTTTTTAAAAAAAATCAATTTTGATACACCATTACAAAGAGAGTCTTCGCACCATTTGCGGCATACCGCGCAAGATTCGCGCATGTTTTATAAAAAACAAGGCAAGCGTTATATTTCCGGCACACAAATACTATAAAGGGAGCGGCCTGAAAGCCAATAATCCATCATTACCGGTAGATAAAAACACTATTTACACCGAATTGCTCTGTCTTGATACTCCTTCACACTACAGTTTTCAAAGATAAATAAAAAAACAACTGGATATTTCTTTCCCTTTTGGGCTATTATTGATCATACAATGAGCCTTAGCTGACACCAGCATTGTAATTCGGAATGATTACTTGTTACATTCCTGAGCGAGAGTAACTTTCTCCGATGGTTACAAAGGAAGGGCAATGGAAGATCATATTGTAATGGCTCTCGAGATAGTTAAAGCCCAGGCCGGATTTCGCAGCATGGCGGCGGAAGAGATATGCGCCATGGTGCGCAGCGTCTCCGAGACCATCAAGAAGCTGCTGAGCGATGGTAAAGACATGGACTCCCTGCATCTTGAACGAGCCGCCGTTGACAGAGCCCCGAAAGATAACTCCATCATCTGCCTGGAGTGCCTCAAGCCGTTCAAGATGCTGACGCACAAGCACATGGCGACCCACGGGCTGACCCCGGACGAATACCGCGCCAAATGGGGGTACGCCAAGGATGCTCCCCTCGTGTGCAAATCATTGCAACGGCTGCGCCGTAAAAAAATGAAAGACATCAAACTCTGGGAAAAACGCCGCAAACCGCTGCCCGAGTCCGCAGCGTCCTGACCAAGGAGCGGTAGGCAGCCGCAAAGTCCGCCGGTTTCCGGCGGACTTGTTTCTTTCCGGCGATCACATCCATGAGCGGCGCGCTTGCCATTTATGCGCGCGCCACCCGGACCGGTACCGGTCCCGCAAAGGCTCCCTATCCGTCCAAAGAGACAGTTACCTGCTGGGCCATGGCTGGAAGCGTTCAAAAGCTCGGCCGGAGTAATTTTCCACCATAAAAAGGCATGCTCAATGTGACTTCAGCCAGGAAGGCGCGATACGCGGGAGCGAAGCGCTCGGGATATCCATGCGCTTCGCATGGGAAGAGCCTGATGCAATATCAAGCTACGTGCGTCAAAAAAAGAACCTCCCGTGACCGGAAGGTTTTTTCTTGCATGGTGCGCTAGGCGGGACTCGAACCCGCACAGCCTTGCGGCCACAAGGCCCTCAACCTTGCGTGTCTACCAATTCCACCACCAGCGCGTGTGAAGACGGGTTATATACGTTCCCACACCCCTTGGCAAGAGGCGACCGGGATTTGATACAAATTATTTTCGGTCCGCTCTATCCTGTCCGCACCCCGGGGAGTGCCGCAAGGTGACTTCAAACAAGGAAGGCGAGTCCGCGCGGAGCGAAGAGCAGTTTGGATATACGTGGGCTTCGCCGGAACGCCCAAAATATCCGGCAAATTGCGGCGCTCCCAATCCCGCGCGGCCTTGCACCCGCGTTCCCGACAGGATATGATGCCTCGTCATGTAATCGAGGATGAGCGCATGTCTGAACCAACAGCCTCCTTGCCGGAATGGAAACGCTTGCTGCGAGAAAGCCGCGACGCGGGCGTTACCCCGGAACGCGCGGCTTCGGCTGATTCGCCCGCCGGCACCCTCGGTGCTCTCTGCGATCTGGCACGGTTTCCGGAAATCCATACCCGGAGTTTCCGCCGGGGAATGGTCTTGTGCGCCGTCGGCGAATCGGACCTGACGGCCGCCCTGCTCTGGCGCGGGCGCATATTCGGGATATACCGGCACAGCGTGGCCATCCGCGGTGTGGAAGGCGTCCTTGAGGACCTCAAGGAGTTCCGCCTGGGCTGGCTGCCCGATGAAGCCGTCAGGGAAACCGGCGGCGAAGGGACGGCTTTCGCCGAACTGCCGCCCGAGGCGGAAGGCTTTCCCGTTGCCTGCTTTACCGGCCGGGACGCCGGATTGTTCGCGGGGCACGGAAAAATTTACGGCGAGGCGCGATAATGCTGTTGCGGGAAGCCGCATGACCCTGTACAAAAAAACCGCGCCGCCTCGCGGGGCATACACACGACGGAACCGACGGATACGGGGAGTAAGGGATGGCTTTTTTTGATCCGGCTGAAGGCTGGGACCGTGAGGAAATTGAACGCGTCCAGTTGACGCGGTTGCGTAACACCGTGCAGCAGGCCCTGAAGTCTCCCTTCTACCGGAAACGGCTGGGGAGTCTCGGCATTACGCCCGAGGCCGTCACGTCCCTTTCGTCGCTGCGCGATATCCCCTTCACAACCAAGGGGGACTTGCGCGGCGCCTATCCGTACGGCCTGCTGTGCGTCCCCCGAGACGAGATCGTGCGGCTGCACGCTTCAAGCGGCACCACGGGAGCCGCCGTCGCCATCTGCCACACCAGGGACGACCTCAATACCTGGGCCGACCTCATGGCCCGCTGCATGTACATGGTGGGCATCCGGCGCAGCGACGTCTTCCAGAACATCGCGGGATACGGCCTGTTCACGGGCGGCCTCGGCATCCACGCGGGCGCCGAACGGCTCGGCTGCCTCACCGTGCCGGCCGGCGCCGGCAATACGCGCCGCCAGATCAAGCTCATCCAGGACCTCGGCGTCACCGCGCTGCATATCATTCCCTCGTACGCCCTTTACCTCGGGGCGACCCTCAAGTCCGTGGGAATCGACCCCCGCGAGCTGTCCCCCCGCATCGCCCTTATCGGCGCGGAACCGCATACCGAGGAAGCGCGCCAACGTATCGAGTATCTTCTCGGCGTCAAGGCCTACAATTCTTATGGGCTTTCCGAGATGAACGGACCGGGCGTCGCCTTCGAGTGCCTCGCCCAGAACGGTATGCATATCTGGGAAGACGCCTACATTCCGGAAATCCTGGACCCCAAAACGTTGGAGCCGGTGCCCGACGGCGAAATCGGCGAGCTGGTCATGACCACCCTCACCCGCCGGGGTATGCCCCTTCTGCGCTACCGCACCAGCGATCTGACGCGGTTCCTCCCCGGCCCCTGCGTGTGCGGCCGCCGGCACAGACGGATAGACCGCATCCTGGGCCGCGCGGACGACATGCTCATCATCAAAGGCTGCAACATATACCCCATGCAGATCGAGCAAATACTGCTCTCCTTCCCGGAAGTGGGACAAAACTACCGGATCCTTCTGGAAACCGAGGACGGCATGGACCAGATGCGGGTCCAGGTGGAAATACGCGAGGAACATTTCGTGGAAGACGTGCGGGTGCTTCGGGGCTTGCAGGAACGGATCGCCAGGCGCTTGCGGGACGAAATTCTCATGACCCCGCGGGTGGAACTGGTACAGACAAACAGCCTGCCCAAAAGCGAGGGCAAGGCCGTTCGCGTCCACGATAAGCGCGGCCAATAGAAAACGCGATGGCAGTAAACGGCGTCCGACGCGGTTTGATCCGCCTCACCAGGGAAGCGGCCCTGGGGCTGTTGTGCGTCCTTGCGATCTCCCTGCCTTCCCTTGCCGTTCCGCCCAAATATTTCGACATTACAAACGCCCGGGTCGATGTCGCTTCCGGGGACATCGTTGTCGGTCTTTCCATCGGGGTGGACAACGTCACCGGCCTTTATGAAATGCTCAAAGACGGCGCCTCCGTCGAGCTCGTGGTCAACGCGAGTCTCGAACGGCCGCGCACGCTCTGGACCAACGTCTCCCTCGCGGAGGTGGAACTCTTTTCCAGCCTCCAGCACAATCCGTTAACCCGGGAGTTTTCCCTTTTCATGCCCGGGGAAACAAAACCGATGCTGGACAAGAATCTTGACCGCCTCCTCGACGCCACGTGGCGCAAATTCGCTTTCACCCTCGGCTCCGTCGGCATCCTGGACGGCGACAACGGGACGGACTACCGGATAACGCTGACCCTCAACCTGCAACACGCCAAGCCGCCGCCTTGGCTGGCAAAGGATTTCATGTTCTGGTCCAAAAAAATCCTGGACCCGGAAAAAGTCGTGCTGCCGTTCACTTACTAGGTTCCGCTTCCTCCCGCGCGCGGGAAGCCTCCTGTACGCGCGCTTCCCCGGCAGCCGTTTCCCCGGCGCGCGCAAGCCGCCCGCCGGAGGAGAAACAATGATCGGATTCGTCAAAAGTCTTTTCATCATTCCGGCCGATGGCATTTCAAGCCGGGAGCGTGAACGCCTGCGCCGCCGACGTGAGCTGATCGCCGTTTCCGGAGCCTTCGTCCTGGCGGCCGTCCTGACGAGGGTGCTGTTCTACCTGTACGATTCGGGTTCCGCCCTCTTCCTCACGGTTTTCAGTCTCAATTTCCTGCTGCTTCTGGTTATCTTCCTGGTCGTGCTCCGCAACGCCCTCAAGCTCCTGCTCGAACGGCGGCGGGGCGTCCTCGGCGCCCGGCTGCGCACCCGCATGACGGTGGCGTTCATCGTCATGACGGTCACGCCCTGTCTGCTCATGTTCCTGATAACCTCCAAGTTCGTCCAGATTTCCGTGGATTTCTGGTTCAAGGACCAGATCGCCACATCCATGGAAACGGCCCTCGAGGTCGGCCGGGCCGACCTTGAGAAAACCGAGCGCCGCATCCTCATCCAGGGCATGAACATCATCGCCGTGGCGTCGAGCCGGGACATCCTCCGCCCCGGTCCGGAACTAGACGCGTATCTCCAGGTAGAACGCCGTGAAAACGCCTTGCCGCTCATCGGCATCCTCTCCGAGGATCGCTCGGAGATCATCTGGCACGCCAACCCGGACGCGCTTGAAAGCTGGCGGGCCGGCAAAGCCATGTTCAACTGGGACACCCTCGAGAAACAGGGATCGCAAACCATTCTCTCCCCGGGCATCGAGGATGATTACGTGCTGTCCGTGCAACGGCTTCCCCGGGGGGGGTTCTTCGTCTCGGCCGAAACCATGGGCCCGTTCTTCAAGACGAAGCTGGACAGGCTGGCGACGGCCAGTACGGAATACAAACAGCTCCGGCGTATCCGCAACGAGGTGAAGGGAATGCTGTATTCCGGCCTCAGCGTGCTGACCATGCTCATCGTGCTCGGCGCCATCTGGTTCGGCTTCCGGGTCGCCAAGGAAGTGACCGCGCCCGTCCTCGCCGTGGCGGACGCCGCCCAGCGTATCGCCAAGGGCGAGCTCGACGTGCGCCTGGACGACTATGCCAAGGACGAGCTCGGAATGCTCATCCGGGCATTCAACAGCATGGCCGCGGATCTCGAGGCCTTCCGGGAGGATCTGACCGGCGCCAACAAGCTCCTGGCCGAGCAGAACCGGGAAATCGTCCAACACAGCCAGTATATCGAAGCCATCTTGAACAACATCGCGTCGGGCGTTATTTCCGTCGATCACGAAGGCCGCATAAGCATGGTCAACACGGCGGCCCGCGCGATTCTCGGCTCTCCCAAAGACGTCGTGGGCAAAGACCTTATCAGCCTTTTGCCGGAAGAAATGGGCCGCCAGGCCCGGGCGATGTTCGAGCAGTTCCGCCACCGCCCTCTTTCAACCTGGCAGCGGCAGATCAACATGGAGATTTTCGGGCAGGAACGGCGGCTCATGGTCAGCGCCGCCGGCCTGGTTACCCCGGAAGGCGAGAACCGCGGGTTCGTGGCCGTGTTCGAGGATGTCTCCGAGATGGAACGGATGCAACGCATGGCCGCCTGGCGGGAAGTGGCCCGCCGCATCGCCCACGAAATCAAAAACCCCCTGACGCCCATCAAGCTTTCCGCCCAACGGCTGCAACGCAAGTTCGGCAATGTTGTGAACGATGCCGCCTTCGGCCAGAGCACGGAACTTATCGTGCGCCAGGTTGAAGTCCTTCAGGAAATGGTCCAGGAATTTTCGGCTTTCGCGAAACTGCCCGAAGTGGATCCCAAGGCGGGCGACGTCACCCCGCTGCTTCTGGAATTGACGGACCTTTTCCGCAACAGTCATTCCCAGATTCTCTGGGATTTGGAGCTGCCCGATTCCATCCCCATCCTGCCGATGGACAAAAACGGACTGCGCCGCGCGTTCCTGAATATTTTATCCAACGCGGCGGAAGCGCTGGAGGGGATTTCAAATCCCCGGGTGCGGGTCAGCGCGGCCGTGGACACGGCCCGCTCCGTCCTGCGCATAGCGGTTGAGGACAACGGCACCGGCCTCGGCGAAAGCGAGCGTTCCCGGCTTTTCGAGCCGTACTACTCCCGCAAAAAGGGCGGCACCGGGCTGGGGCTCACCATTGTCCGTTCCATCATCGCCGACCACAAAGGGTACGTGCGGGCGGACACGTCGCCCCTGGGCGGCGCGATGATTACCGTGGAACTGCCGCTGATGTGAGTCGCCATTTTACCGGATCGCGGAGGTGGACGATTCCGGAAAAAACAACTTTTTTCAGTGGTTGCGGGGCAGGGTGATTCAAAAGTCAAGATAAAAT
>JAJBSY010000364.1 GCA_020861205.1 Deltaproteobacteria bacterium
AAATAACTGTAACGCCCCGGCGTGGCTTCCGCAAGTATTTAGAGCGACGGGCACGCCTCGACTTGCTTGATACTTCGCCAGGCTCGCGAAGCGCATCTATGCTTGCTGTTCGCCACGCCGCGCGGAACACGCCCTTCTTGTCGTTGAAGGCAATTGAGGCCTTGCGAGCATCGGCGGGCACCAGGTTCGCCCCTGCCGACTCCCGGTGCCCCGTTCGGCGTAAGCCTTCCGCACGCGGCTTTCGTTTTTGTACCAAAGCGGGTCGTCACCGTGAGTCGGCGGTTGGGGCAAGCGCCGGGGGCGCCGCTTCGAGGAAAAAAGAGCGGGAAAATGGCCCCATGGATAACTTTTTAGCGGCAAGACTATGCAGCCGGGTCCATACGTGGTATGTAATAATGGCTTATGGGGTCACTTTGTGGCAGTAAAACCCTTTGCCGCATAATCTTTTTATGTGCTCGAAGATGGTCCGCGAAACTTCGGGGCTTTACGGGACAGCGAGCTTTTTCGAATATTCCGGCCTTGTTGACTGCGGAAACGGCCGCGAGGAGGCGCCATGATACCGAACAAGATTCTCGTAGTTGACGACGAAAAGCATATCCGGATGCTCTATCAGGCTGAACTCGAAGCCGAAGGGTATGCCGTGGCAACGTCCGACGGTACGGAACCCATTCTTGAGGTTCTGGAGAAGGAAGACCCTTCCGTCGTGGTGCTCGACATCAAGCTCGGGCCGGATATTTCCGGACTCAACCTTCTCCAGACCATCCGCAGTTCCGAGCTTGACCGCCCGGTTATCCTGAGCACGGCGTATGACAGTTTCCAGCACGACTTGAAATCCATCGCCGCCACCGCGTACGTGGTCAAATCCGTCGATCTCACGGACTTGAAAGAGAAAATCGCGCAGGCGATGAAAGGATGACGGGCGGACGGCGGCGTGCAGGGCTCTCTTGCCCTCGCGCCGAGATCGTGATAGCTCGCAGTGCATGATAGATATATCCCCGGACATAACGCAGAACATCACCCGCATAGCCGTGACTCTCGTACCCATCCTCCTCGGGATGGTGCTCCACGAGCTCGCCCACGGCTACGCCGCCTATAGGCTGGGCGACCCCACCCCGAAACTCCAGGGCCGGCTGACGCTCAACCCCCTCAAGCATCTCGACGTGACGGGAAGCATCATTTTCATCGTGACCGCGCTCACGAGCCCCTTCGTTTTCGGCTGGGCCAAGCCGGTCAACGTGCAGCCGCGGTATTTCAAAGACCCCCGCAAAGGCATGATGCTCATCTCCTTCGCCGGTCCCTTGACCAATTTTCTCCTGGCCGCGGCCTTCGGCGCCCTGTATGCCGTCCTGACCCGGCACGTCATCGCGGGCGGCCTGGAACTGACGACCACCGTGCGGTTTCTCCTGAACACGACCTTCATGGGCATCTGGATCAACCTCACCTTGGGCTGGTTCAACCTTCTGCCCATCCCGGCCCTCGACGGGGGCCATATCCTGGCGGGCCTCCTGCCGCCCCATTTGGCGCAACGGTTTTATTCCTACGGGAAATACGCGCTCATAATCATTATCCTGCTTATGGTAAGCGGCGCTTTCAGGTATATCATGAAGCCCCTGGTGGGAACGTCCGCGGAAATCATCGGTTCGGTGTTCGCCATTCCCCCGCAATTGTTATTTTTTTAATCCGGAGTAGTTATGCATAACGCGGCTCTCGGCGCTGACAAGCGCACCCTTTCCGGTATGCGGCCCACCGGGCCGTTGCATCTCGGCCATTATTTCGGCGCGCTCAAGAACTGGGTCGAGATGCAGGATACGTTGCAGGCCTTTTTCTTCGTGGCCGACTGGCACGCCCTGACGAGCGAGTTTGAAGACACCGCGCGCATCAAGGAATACGTGCCCGAGCTGGTAAAGGATTGGGTGGCCTCCGGCCTGGACCCGGAAAAATGCGTCATCTTCCGCCAGTCCGCTATCAAGGAACATGCGGAACTGCACCTGCTTCTTTCCATGATCACGCCCGTTTCCTGGCTGGAACGCTGTCCCACCTACAAGGAACAGCAGCAGCAGATAACGGATAAGGACCTTTCCAATTACGGGTTCCTCGGCTATCCGGTTCTCATGGCGACGGACATCATCATGTACCGGCCCAAATGGGTGCCCGTGGGGGCGGACCAGCTCCCGCATCTTGAATTGACGCGCGAAATCGCCCGCCGGTTCAACAACCTTTACGGAGAGTATTTTCCCGAACCCGAAGCGCGCCTTACCCCGGCCGCCAAGTGCCCGGGCCTGGACGGACGCAAGATGTCCAAGAGTTACCACAACTACATCGGCCTGAACGAAAGCATGGACGAGATCACGCCCAAGGTGCGCGGGATGCTCACGGACAAGGCCCGCCTGCGCAAGACAGATCCCGGCGATCCCGACGTGTGCAACCTGTTCCCCTATCACGAACTGCTCACGGACGCGGCGACGCGCGCGGAAATCCGGGAGGGATGCACCACCGCCACGCTCGGCTGCGTGGATTGCAAGAAAATACTGCTCCGAAATCTGGCCGCGTTCCTTGAGCCGCTGCATGAACGGCGGGCAAGGCTCGATGCCGACCCGAACGCCGTGCGCGATATCCTGGAGGCGGGTAACGCCAAGGCCCGCGCCTTTGCCCAGGGGACCATGCGCGACGTGCGCCGGCTGATGCACATGGATTAAGCGCAAAGACGGTCCAGGCGGTCTTTGCGCACGGGCCGGCTCTTTCCCCTCGCGGGTCCGGGGGGAATGGCCCTTGCGGGATTTTCGAGGGGCGCGGCTCACCGGCGCGCCGGAGGCGTAAGCATGACTCTTTTCCATCCCAACGTTCTCGAGCCGGACGCGCTCCGTAAAAGGCTCGCGCCTCTTCGCGCAGCGGGCAAAACGGTGGTTTTCACCAACGGGTGCTTCGACATCGTGCATCCCGGCCATGTGGACCTTCTCGAGCGCGCGAAGGCCGAAGGCGACGTGCTGGTGCTGGGCCTCAATTCCGACGCGTCCGTCCGCCGCCTGGGCAAGGGCGGCGACCGCCCCTTCAATCCGTACCAGGCCCGGGCGTTCGTTCTGGCGCACCTCAGGTCCGTGGATTTCGTCACCGGGTTTGACGACGATACGCCGCTCGCGCTCATCAAGGCCGTTCGGCCCGACGTGCTGGTCAAGGGCGGCGACTGGCCGGTTGACAAAATTGTCGGCAACGACGTGGTACTCGGTTACGGGGGCCGCGTTTTATCATTGCCCTTGCTCGAAGGATTTTCCACAACGGGATTGGCCGAACGTATCCGTTGCGGCTGCGAATAACCGTCCCTCCCGGCGCGCGGGCCGCGCGATCCGCCCGGGCGGCGATTTTCGCCGGGATACCGTGTTGCTTCACGTTTACCACCCGGCCAGGGGATGTCTTCCCCCGCCGGGTCGCGGGGCGGAACCGTCCCCGGAGGCGCAGCGATGGCGAAAAACCCTTTGAACACATCTTCCGCGAGTCCCCGGCGGCGCATCGCGACCAGGGTTTACCTGCGGCCGGGGGCTACTCCCGGAACCTTGAACCCCATTGCGGGCTCGGCTCCGGCCACGGTGAGCGTCCTTACCTGCGAAGGCGACGGCGGAGCGCACGCCGTCAGCCGGGTAGACGATTTACGGCGTCTTCCCTCTCCGGCGGAAAAGGGCATGTGCTGGGTCCGGGTCACCGGTTTGGGGAACGTCGAACCCGTCGTGGCGGTTGAGGATTTTTACGGAATTCCGAGGCTGGCCGTGGAAGACACTTTGAGCCCCGGCTGGCGCACCAAAATGGAGGAACAGGGCGATTTCGCCTTTTTCCTGCTCCAGGCCCCGTCGGACGCGGCCGGGTCGCGCAAGGGCGAACACCTGAGCCTGTTCTGCAAGCAGGGCCTGATCGTAACGTTTGAAGACGCGCCGACCACGCTGGTGGATTCCCTGTGGGACAGGCTGGAAAAGGAACCGCCTTCCGGGAAGATCGAACACCTGGCGGAACTCGTGACCTACATGGTGCTCGATCTTATCGTTGACGGGTTTTATCCCCATCTTGACGCAAAGGATGAAGAGCTGGCGGAACTGGAAGACCGGATCAGCGACCATGTACCCAACCGTTGGGAACTCAGCCGGCTGTATACCGTCAAGCGCGACCTCATAACCTTGCGGCGCCTGCTCACTCCCTTCAAGGAACTGCGCAATGACGTGCAGAAGCTGCACACGCCGGAATCGATCAAGGAGCTCAGACCGTATTTCGCGGATCTGGACGATCACATCATTCAGGCCGACGAATTGCTCGACACATATTACGAAGTTGCCAAATCCCTGGACGAGATATCCCAAAGTATGCTGTCCAACCGGATGAACGATATCATCAAGATTTTGACCATTATTTCCACGGTGTTCATGCCCCTTTCCTTTATCGCGGGCGTTTACGGCATGAACTTCGACACGCGATATCCCCTGAACATGCCCGAACTGTCCTTGCCGTTCGGGTATGTGCTGGTGCTCCTGGTCATGGGCGGCGTCGTGGCCGGTATGCTCTGGTTTTTCAAGAAGCGGGGCTGGCTCTGAGGCGAAAGGCCGGGGAGGCCCGTTTCCCACAGGGCTTCCGCCGCGCCATGCGGACGGGTCCGGAACGTGCCTCTTCCCTCATAGCCGCATCACGGCCGCGCCGATGAGCACCAGGAGCACGGCCGCGATCCTTGCGGCGGTTGCCTTTTCTTTCAGGAACAACACCGCGAAAAGCATCCCGAACACAACCGAGGTTTCGCGCAGCGCCGCGACCATGGCTATGGGAGCCCGGGTCATGCCCCAGAGGGCGAGGCCGTAGGCGAGAAGACTGCATGTGCCGCCGAACAGCCCGTACCGCCAGCGGTTTTTGACGTAGCGGAAATAATCGCCCCGCCGCGCGATGAGCGTGTAGATGGTGATGGGGAAGGCGTTGCAGAAAAAGACCCAGCACGTGTAGGAGACGGCGCTTCCGGCATGGCGGACGCCGTGCCCGTCCACCAGGGAGTACCCCATGATGACGAAGGCGTTGGCGAGCGCCAGGATGGTCGAGGGCAGGTGGAAACCGCCGTGGCGGACCGCGTCGACGGCCAGGATGAGGACGCCCGAACTGAGCAGGATGACGCCGGTCCAGCCGTTGGCGGAAAGGGCCTCGTGCAGGATGAAGACGGAAAACAGAGCCGTGAACAGCGGCGACGAGCCGCGCATGATGGTGTAGGCGTACCCGAGGTCCGCTCCCCTGTACGCATAGGCGATGAAAAGATAATAAAAAAGATGGATGCAGACGGTCGCCGCGATGAACATCCTGCTTTCGGGGAGCGGCAACGGCAGAAAGGGCAGGATGAACAGGACCATGAGGCCGCCGCCCCCGGCTTTCATGGCCGTTTCAACGAGCTTGTCCGTCCCGCCCTTGATAATGGTGTTCCAAACCGCATGAAGAACGGCCGAACCGAGGACGACGAGGATGACGAGCGTATCCATGGGTTACCGCCGTTCGATGAAGTAGAGGGATTCCGGTTCGATCCGGACCGGATGTTTTTCGGAGACCAGTTCGGGAGCGAAAACGCTCGCTTCCCGGTCGAGGCTGTACAGGGCGCTTTCTTCCTTGCTGGCGTCCCGTAGCTGAAAGACGCCTTCGTGATGGCAGTCCGCCACGCTCCAGTGCGATACGACGGGGTCGGGCACGTACCGGATGTACCGGTGGAAGCGCAGGATCACGGCGCGCCTGGCGGCCCCGGCCCGGGGTTGCACGCGCGTGTCCGGCAGCCATTCCGCGAGGGCGGACCACACGGTATCCGCGTCCGGAAGGGCTATGGACGGGTCGGCGTAGGGCTTGGCCCTGGCGAGATCCGCCGCATCATCCGGTATCTGCCTCGGTTCAGCGAAGGGACGGATTACGCGCACGGGATAGGAGGACGCCTTGCCGCAGGCGAGAAGCATGTAGTCGCTGAGCCAGTGGAAATCGGTATCGTTGTACAGGGTCGCCCGCCAGAGGGCCGGATGCCGGGAAACGTCGGAAAGGACGGAAGCGAACAGGGCTCTGGCCTGGGAAAGGTTTATGCCGTAAAGGGCGGTCAGGGCGTTGACCACCGCGTACGCGGCGCAGAAAAAATCGAGCTGTCCCTGGTAAAAGCGCTGCATCCCAGTCCGCCTTGTCTATCGGTTGCGGGCATCATGCCACAGAAGGCCGGAAAGCGAAACCCGCCTTGCGTCTCCGGCGCGGGCCCGGCAAACCATTCAGCGGCGTCCGGGTATGTTTTACCGCGAAACAGCCGGATTGCAACAGATTGCCGGGACGCGGACGCGGCGGCCCGGTACGCCGGCTCGCCGCCACGGGGAACAGCTTGCCATGGAAGCGGAAAAAAGGTTAGTATTTACACTACATCGTATTCCGCCAGGGAGACGTCATGAGTATAGAAACCCAATATAGTATCGCGGGCGTGGATGTTTCCGACGTCCGCAACCGGAATGAGGCGCGCATTGCTGAAAAGATGCGGGATGCGCTGGAAAAAATGGGCAATCCGGCAGTGTCGCCCCAAGCGGTACGCGACGCGTATGCCCTGGCTCTTAACCTGCTCCCCGCGCGCTACAAGCAGAGCGGAACCATCATTCTGCGCGAACCCATCCGGGAAAGCCACCTGGAGGAGGCCACGGTGCGGGCCCTCAAACAGGTTCTCAACAACCCGAAAAAATAAGCGGATACGGGGAGGTTTCCCGATCCGCGTCGCATCGCCTCCGGACCGAACCCGTGCGCGGCGTGCCGCCCGGCCGCGACGCTTTTTCAGGATCCCGCCATGTCGTTAACCCCCATACGCGTTGACCAGCACAGCCATACCCTGCATTCCCACGCCAAGGACACGGTGGCGGCCATGGCCGCGTCCGCGTTTGACAAGGGGCTGGAGGTCTTCGGTTTTTCCGAGCACTCCCCGCGGCCGGAAGCCTACAGGTACCCGAACGATTACCGGGACAGGCTTGTCGCGGGTTTTCCCTCCTATGTCGCGGAAGTTCTGGCGGAAAAAGAACGGTACACGGGCCGCATGGAAATCCTCCTGGCCCTGGAAATGGACTACCTGCCCGACGAGGAAGAGTTTGTGCGGCAATCGGTATCCGCACACCCCTATGCCTATGTCATCGGAAGCGTCCATTTTCAGGGGTTATGGGGGTTCGATTACGCCGCAGCAGACTGGGAGCCGCTTTCCGAACAGACCCGCCGCGACGTGTTCGTCCGGTATTACCGGGATCAGAAGCGCATGGCCGAGACCGGCCTTTTCCAGATCGCCGGCCATCCGGACCTGATCAAGCTGTTCGCCAAACCCGCCTTCGACGCCTGGATCCAAACGCCGGACGCCCAGAACGTCGTCCGGGAAACCCTTGCCGCGTTCAAGGCCAGCAACATGGCCATGGAGGTTTCTTCGGCCGCTGTCCGCAAGGGATTGGGCGAACCCTACCCAGGACCCGTCATTATGCGTCTGGCGCACGAATTGGGTGTGCCCGTGGCCTTCGGCTCGGATACCCACGCGGTTGGTGACGTGGCCTTCGGCCTGGACGATCTTGCCGCTTACGCGCACCGGTTCGGGTATACCGAAAGCGTGTTTTTCCGCGATAAAGCCATGCAAACGCGGCCGTTCGCCTGATTTCGCGCCCGGTCCCTTGTCTTTTCCATCCGCTGTACTAGATAGGTTCAGAGCGGTACGCTTCGCGCATCCGCGAAGCGACCGCCGTTCCGGTCACCCGGCCGTTCTTTCGCGCCGTGCGCCGTGGAACCGGCGGGGCAGCCACCCGTTTTCGCAACAAAAAGCACCCCCGGTTTCTCCCGAGGGGAAAGGGGACATTCCCCGGAGGATATGGATGACCAGCCAACTCAAAACGTTTCTTCTCCTCGCCCTGCTTTCCGGGCTTATCCTGTTCATGGGCCGGCTTTTCGGGGGGCACGCCGGACTGATGATCGCCCTGTGCATCGCCCTTGTCATGAACGTGGGCAGTTACTGGTTTTCGGACAAGATCGTGCTGGCGGCTTACAGGGCCAGGGAGGTGAGCCCGGAAGAAGCCCCCATGCTCCATGCCATGGTGGCGGATCTGGCGCGTGAGGCCGGGGTGCCCAAGCCACGCATATGCGTTATCCCGGAAGATTCCCCCAACGCCTTCGCCACAGGCCGTAACCCGGAACACGCGGTGGTGGCCGTTACCGAGGGCATCGTGCGCCTGTTGTCGCCGGAGGAGCTGCGCGGGGTGCTCGCTCACGAGATGGGGCACGTGGTCAACCGCGACATCCTGATCCAGAGCGTGGCCAGCGTCCTGGCGACGGTGGTGATGTATCTCGCGAACATGTTGCAGTTCGCGGCCATTTTCGGCGGCGGCCGTCGCGACGAAGGCGGCGGCGGAGCGCTCGGGATGGCCTCGGGGCTGCTTATGGCGTTCCTTGCGCCCCTGGCGGCCTCGCTCATCCAGTTCGCTCTTTCCCGTTCCCGTGAATACCTCGCCGACGCGACCGGCGCGCGGCTGTCGCACTCGCCCCAGGCCCTGGCTTCGGCCCTGGGCAAGCTGGACGCCTATACCCGGAGGATCCCCATGCACAGCGCTTCCCCACAGACGGCGAACATGTTCATCGTGAATCCCTTTGCGGGGCTCAGCGGCGGCGTAACGTCCCTTTTCACCACTCACCCGCCTATCCAGGACCGCATCGCGCGGCTGCAGACCATGGCCCGCACCGGTTCGTACCATGCGTAACATGCGGAGGCGTAACGTCCCTTTTCACCACTCACCCGCCTATCCAGGACCGCATCGCGCGGC
>JAJBSY010000359.1 GCA_020861205.1 Deltaproteobacteria bacterium
GGGACAGCCAGCAGATCGACTACCGGGAACTGGAAGCCCTCGCCAAGAAGCACAAGCCACAGGTTATTCTCGCCGGCGGCAGCGCCTATCCCCGGACCATCGATTTTCCGCGCTTTCGCGCGATAGCCGACATGGTCGGCGCGAAGCTGATCGTGGATATGGCCCATATCGCCGGGTTGGTCGCGGTCGGCGCGCACCCGTCTCCCATCGGGCACGCGCACATAACCACCACCACGACGCACAAGACCCTGCGCGGTCCCCGCGGGGGCATGATCCTGGCCGAGGCGGAATTCGGCAAGGACATCAACAGCCAGATTTTTCCCGGCATCCAGGGCGGACCGCTCATGCATGTCATCGCGGCCAAGGCCGTGGCCTTCGGGGAAGCGCTCAAGCCTTCCTTCCTGAAGTATCAGAAACAAACCCTGGAAAACGCCCAGGCCCTTGCCGCCGCTCTCAAGGATGCGGGCTACAAGCTCGTTTCCGACGGCACGGACAACCACCTCATCCTGATCGACCTTACGAACAAGGACGTGACCGGCAAGGATGCCGAACGCGCCCTGGACAAAGCGGGCATCACGGTCAACAAGAACACGGTTCCCTTTGAGACGCGCTCGCCCTTCGTGACCAGCGGCATCCGCATCGGCAGCCCGGCGCTGACCACCCGGGGCATGAAAGCCAACGACATGAAAAAAATCGTGGCCTGGATGGACGAGGCCATAACCTCCAGAGACAATGAAACCCGGCTCAAGGCTCTTTCCGGGAAGGTCGAGAAATTCGCACGCAAATTTCCGCTTTTCGCCTGGTAACGGCTCAATACAACCACCCACGTTCGCCACTTAAAGAACCGCCGGATCCCGGCGGTTTTTTCGTATGTTCAGGGTTCAACGCGCGGCAAATCCGGGGATGGGTGAAGATTGCAATAACCGCGCCCGTTCACGGAAGAAAGACGCGATTTTTTAATGAGAAGATGCCGCCCTATCAATAATGGCGGGATAAAGGACGGCATGGTGTACGGTTTATGCCCTCCCTTCTCCGGGAGGAGTATCACGAGAGGTGAGTGCATCATGAAAGGAAATCGTGCGGTATACGCTATCGTTACCGTGTGCTTTTTACTGTTGTCAGGGGTGGGTACCGCGGCGGCAGACGAAGGACCCGCCGCGGCCGAGGGGTTCGGCAGACCCTACGGCGCCTATGACCAATTCGGCCCAAACGCATATCCTCCATCCAGGAACGTGAGCGGCAATGCAGCGTTCAAAGCGCCGGAGCGGGACGATGTTTCCGTTACCCGGCCGAACACGGCCGGTATCACACGCGAAGAGGAACGTGTGCCTTCCGAGGCGTCGAATGATGACGACGCGCTGGACTGAGACTGACCTTGAAGCGGAGGAGGAACTCGGCAAGTCATCTCCGGACCGGCGCAAGCAGCCCGGAATGGCGCCGGTGCCCTGAACCCGCCAATGCCGGGCGTTTTTCTCCCCCGAGCCCGGCCCGGAACGGAAGCCCGTTTTATATCTTTCTGGCCTTCCGGGAAGGAATGCGGTAAAAAACTGGTCCGCCCGAAATCGTGGCGGACCAGTTTTTTTAAGGGGAACAGCATGGCCTTTTTAAAATCCAGCAGCAGCTTTACCCGTTTTCGCATTACGGACCCGGTGCCGCAAGCGCTTTGGAGCGAAATTGCGGATAGGCTGAAGCGCCACGCGTTTCAGGATATTGACGAAACCAGCGACGAGCGGTCGCTGGGGTGGGTCAGTTTCGAGGATATGCTCGATACCGAATGGCGCGAAGCGCCGCCGCAGAAGGGCGCGTACATAGCTTTTTCCCTGCGCCTCGATACCCGGCGCGTTCCTCCGGCCGTGCTCAAAAAGCATACGGCCATCGCCATGAAAGCCGAAGAGGCCCGCAACCGCGAACAGGGAAAGAAATATATTTCGCGGGAGCGCAAAAAAGAACTCCGGGAGCAGGTCGAACTGAAACTCAGGACCAGGACCCTGCCCATACCCGCCGAGTTCAACGTGGTTTGGAACACGGCGGACAACAGCGTCTTTTTCGCGTCCACCCAGGCCAAGATGATCGAAGCGTTCCAGGAGCATTTTACCAAAACCTTTGATCTGGATCTCGACCGGTTGACCCCGTATGGTCTGGCCGCCAAGATTCTCGGCGACGACGGCCTCGCCAGACTCGATCATCTTGAACCCACCCGCTTCGCTTAGCCGGGAAGGGACTTTCCGGCGGCCAGGAGGCAGCATGAGCAGTATTCCCTATTTGGGTGAAAGCACGGATATCGTTCTGGGGCAGGAGTTTTTGACTTGGCTCTGGTTTCGTTCGGACAACGACCCGGTGTTCAAGGCGCCGGATAACGGGCCGGATTTCACCGTGTCCATGGAACAGCGCATCGTGGTCCAGGGCGGCGAAGGCGACGCCAAGGAAACCACCAGCGTATCCGGCGTCATGAGCGAACTGCGCGAAGCAAGGCTTGGCCTTACCACGGGCAAGCAGGTCACGCGCGCCCTGGTGCGGTTGACCCGCGACCCGGAGGCCTGGCAGGTGACGCTGAAAGCGGCGGATCTGTCCCTCGGCGGCCTGAAGACCCCCGCCGTGGAGAAGGGCGATGCCAAGGACGACGACCCGGACGCCTTGTTTTACGAAAAAATACACCTTACGGAAGTGTGCCTTTCCTTTATCGACGCCATGTACGCTCGGTTTCTTGAACTTCGTCTTTCCCGCGAATGGGAGGCCGAGTCCGGGAAAATCCGTGAATGGGCCGCCCTGGAGGCTTAGGCGTTTTGAACGAGGGAAGGCGCAACGGCACCGGCCGCGGGGCGGCCGGTGCCGTTGCGCATCTTTTGAAGCGGGCCCGTCGGCTAGCCGTTCTTGCAGACCTTCACCTTCGCGGGCCGGATGAGCCGGTCTTTCAGGCGGTATCCCTTGTTCATGAGTCCGCAGACCTGCCCTGTCTCGTAATCGGGATGCGGCAGCATTTCCACGGCCTCGTGTTTGGCCGGATCGAAGGGCTCGCCGAGTTCTCCCACCTCTTCAAGCCCGTGCCGGGACAGCGCGTCGAGCAGGAGCTTGCGGGTCATGTCCACGCCAACCACGAAGTTTTGGCATTCCTTGCCTTCCGGGGCGTAGGCCAGGGCGAGGTCGAGGTTGTCCAAGGCCGGAAGAATGTCCGCCACGATGGACTCGCCCGCGAATTTTACGAAATCTTCTTTTTCTCTCGCAAGCCGTTTACGGGCGTTTTCAAGATCCGCCAAGGCCATGAGGCGTGCTTTTTCCGCTTCCGCGCAATGGGGGCACTGGCCGGGATCGGGGCTCCGTTGCCCCTGGCCGTCGGCCGCCGGGTTTGCCGTTTCGGATTCCGGACGCGCCCGCCGGAGTTTTTCCAGGACGGCGTTATCCGGTTCCCGGCCGCCTTGCGCGGCGGGGGCGGCGTCGGGTTGATCCAGGCCCGGAGCTTGCTTGACGTTGTCGAAATTGATTTCCGGGTCCGCCTGGTAGACCGCGGCCGGGTCGATCACCGGACTCACCCCGTCATCGAAAGGATCGTTGGAATACGGATTGTTATATGGTTTACGTACCATGCTCTGGGGTTCTCCTTGGCAAATCTGTCTTCTTGTTTTGAGAATGCGCGGCCTACAACCGGTTGCGCATCATTTTCGCCACCGAAGCGGCCACGGCGTTCACCACGGGGAGGACGGTGGCGTAGTTCATGTGCAATAGGCCTATGGCGCTCACCACCCCCAACGGGGCCATGCCGTCCCTGGACGAGTAAGGCGCGCTGACGACGGCCCAGGGAGTCGTGTCGTATTCGCCCTGGATGAAGGAGACGGAAATATCCGGGCTGGCCATGGTCCGCTCCAGCAGGTCCAGTATCCTGGGACGCTCCTCCATGAACGAGAGCAGTTCCCGGAGGCGCGACGCATCGGCGAAAGCGGAAGTATGCGACACCTGGCCGATACCGTCCATGAAAAATTCACGTTCCGCGTCCGTGTCGTCAAGGGCCGGCTTGGTGAGAGCCAGCGCCTTGCGGCACACCTCTTCCAGTTTCTCTTCGGCCAGTTCCAGTTCGGCCGCGATACGCAACCGCGCATCCGAAAGTGTGCAGCCCTTGAAGTTGCCGTTAAGGTAGTTGCTGAACCGGGTCAGGTCGTCTGCCGTGTATGCGTCGGGGACGGCGACCATGCGGGTTCTGACGCTCCCTCCGTCCAGGATGAGCACCGCCAGGACGAGATTGGGGCCGACGAGCGAAAATTCTATCGTACGCCAGCGCATTTCGTCACGCTTCGGAGCGAGAACGACGCCGAGCTGCATGGACTGGCTTGCCACGACAGCGCTGGCGCGGCGCAGAATTTGGGAAATATCCGCATTTTCAAGGTCAAGGGCTTTTGCGAGTTCCGCAACCTTGGCGGGGGAGAGGGGCCTCGGCGCGAGAACGGTATCCACATACAACCGGAAGGCCTTGGCCGTCGGGACGCGTCCCGCCGAAACGTGGGGTTGCTCCAGGTAGCCCTGGTCCGTCAAGGTCGCCATGGTCGCGCGGATGCTCGCGGGGGAAAGGCCCAGACGGCTTTCTTCGGCCACGGTGGCGGACGCGACCGGTTCCCCGGAGCGTATGAACCGCTCTATGACGGCTTTCAGGACGGCTGTCTCTCGTGTATCCCTGCGCATGATTTTCCTCTGGTCATCTCTATCTAGATGACCACGTCCCGGGCATTGTCAAGGTGCAACCCGGTCGGGCCGCCGGCGGCGGCTCTCAGGCGGTCGAGAAAAGCGGAAAGTCCCCGGGTGGGGAGTTTGTCCTTGTGCATCACGATACTGAACGGCCGCAAAAGACGCGGCAACGCGCCGCCGATATTCACGAGCGAGCCGTCGGCCACATCCGGGCCGACAACGTGGGAAGACAGGCAGCAGATGCCGTAGCCGCCGAGAACGGTACGCCGGATGGCCTCGGAATTGGCGAGTTCCAGAGCGATGTGCAAGGGGCCGAGCAGGGAGGCCACCTGGCCGTCGAGCACCTCCCTGGTTCCGGAATGCGGTTCGCGGATCAACCAATCCGCCTTCCGGAGGGCGTCGCGCGTCGCCGCGCCCGGCCGGGCGAGGGGATGCTCCGGGCTCGCGACCACGAGCAGCTCGTCGTCCATCCAATGCTCCAGCACGGACTCGTCCACCGTGCAGGAACCTTCGATAAGGCCGACATCGGCGTCGAAGTTGCGAACGGCGTCCAGCACTTCCTGGGTGTTGCCCACCAGCAGGGTCACGCTGCTCCCCCTGCCTGTTTCAGCCTGTTTCTTGTGGTAGCTGGCGAGAAAGGGGGGCAGGAGGTAGTTGCTGATGGTGGTGCTGGCCGCCACGTATACCGTGGCCGTGGCGTCTTTTCCCGCGTTGATGATACCGTCCACCTGGTCGAACAGCGCGTGGACGCGGGGGAGGATCGACCTGCCGAAATCGTTCAGAAAAAGCCTCCGGCCCCGGCGGTCGAAAAGTTGTTCCGACAGCGCGCTTTCCAACTCGGACAGCGCGGAACTGACGGCCGACTGGGACATGGAAAGATACAGGGCCGCGCCCGTGGTGCTCCCGGTTTTAGCCACGGCCGCGAAGACGGAAAGCTGGCGGAGCGTCACATTGTAGTGCAAACGCTCTCTCGTCATATGTCGCCGTTATCCTGTATTTTTTTATCTTCGTAGGGCGCTACACGGCGGCGGTACCATTCGAGCTTGGCATGTTCCATGGCGCTGGAACACATGCTGTAATTACCGTAGCTCTCGCCGATTCTGTCGATAAGAAGGCAGGAAAGCTTGAAAATGCAATAGTTCAGGTCGCCTTCGCCGGTAATCCGCCGGGCGAGTTCGTCAAGATGCGGGTCGAGGCGGTCGCGCTTGTCCTGGGTGATGTACGGCATGGTTCCTCCGAAAAGGACAGGATAGCGTTGTTTGGATGCCGGGGCAAGAACGGCGCTACTCGCGGCGGTATGTCCGGGGCGGACGAAACGGGCGCCGGCCTTCCGGCAGGGAGGTCGTTGCGGCGCGCCGGAAAGGCTGTTCCCCGGTTATCTGGAGGCTGGCGCGAAAACGGCGCGGATCATTTTGGGGAGCGAATTCGCGAGGCTGTCGGCATCGCCGGGGGTGCGGATGACGGCCTGCCAGATCTGAGCCGGTTCTTTCCCGTCCCGGACCGGCGCGAGATCAAACCCGTCCATGATGAGCAGATGCCAGCCGATATTGGAGACATGCGCCCTGCCCGGGAGATTGCCGACGCCGAACCCGCGCTGCTGCGTCCCGCCCCCGCTGCCTGAAAGACCGGAAGGGGGCGTGGCGTAGGCGGGCGGAGGACCGTGTTTGAACTGGTAGTCCCGCTGGCGGAAATCGCTGTCCCTGTTCCAGAAGTCGTTTCTTCCCCAACCCTCGTAGCCCCGCGCGTACCCGCCGGGGGTACCGTAGGTATCCCGCCCCGGCGGAGCGGGCTGGGCGGGAGCGCCGAACCCGAGCGACCCCGTGCCGCCGATGGTGCTGGCGGCAACCAGAACGCCGGGGCCGAAAGGGAAAGTTTCCGGCGCGGCGGCCCACGCCTGCACGGCGGCGAAACGGATGACGATGGCGTAATCGGCGATTTTGGCGTCGTCCGCCAGTTCTTTCGGGATTCTGCCGGGGATGGCGAAGGAAGACACCACGGGTTTGCCTACCTGTTGCGAACGCGCGTAAAGCGCGCGCGTGACGTCCGGCGAGGTGATGGCGCGCACGGACTCGGATAGATCCTCGTCGCGCTCCGGCGTGGCGTAGCTGCGCAGCTTCAGCTTGGGGAGGCGGCCCGTCTTGCCCATCTCGGATGCCGCGCGGGCGGCGTCCCCTTCGGCCGGACCCTTCTCGCGGGCGGGTGATCGACCGGAAAGTTCCCCGGCGGCCCGTTTATTGGGGATGGGCGTTTTGGGCATGGGATCCAGAGCGCTGGCCTTGACGGTCACGACGGTCAGACCCCGGTCCTTGAGTTCCTTGGCGAAGGCGGCGGAAAAACGATAAAAAACGGGAGCCGTCTCGTCAAGCCAGGCCATTCCCGATCGCAAAACGACGCGCCCCTGCTTGGGAAGAGCCCCGGATTGCGCTATCTGGGTCTCGTCGTTCGCGGCTCGCGCCACGCCGGAAACAAGGAAAAAGGCGAGAAGGGCGAGTGCTGACGCGCGCAGGCCGTTCCCGAGGCCTTTGAAACAGGGCCGTCCGGAAGGTGCCGGGGCGTTGAGCCGTTCCATACCTGCCTCCTGAAAGCGTTACGCCCTGAGGGCGGTGCAAATATCGTCAAGCTTGGTCCGCAGGAAGTTTGACGCTTCCCCCAACGAGGCGGGGGCGAGCCCCAGAACATTCCAGGCTTCCATGGAAATAGGCGGCAGCGGAGGATACGGGCGCGTGGTAATGCCGAACGCGGTGACCATGGCGTCCGCGATATGGACGGCCGCGGCTTCCGGGTACCGGGTGGGCTCCTCGACCTGATGATGGCGGAGAACGGCGATGACGAGGGGCAGGGGCATGTTCCAGCGGTGCAGCAACATGCCGCCCAGGCGGGCGTGGTCGAAGTCGATGAGTTTCCGTTCCAGAAGGTAATTCGGTTCGGATTCGCCGGTATGGTTTTTGTTGATGGCGGTCATGACGTTGGGCGCGGCGTAGGCCAGCGCCAGATGGCCGCAGTCGTGCAGAATGCCGGAAACGAAGAGCTGTTCGCCATCCGATCTGCCCGAAAGACGCCACAGTTCCTGGGCCGCGATCCCCACGGCAACGCTGTGCCGCCAGAACAGTTTCATGTTGATGAGACCCTTCGGCAACAGAACGGCGAGGGAATTCAGCGCGCCGCCCGTGGCGAGAGTTTGGATCTGCCGCGTGCCGACGAGGGCCACGGCCCTTGAAATGGTGGAAATCCTGGCCGAGAAGCCATAGTAGGGGCTGTTGACGAGTTTCAGCAGCCAGGCCGTCAGGCCGGGATCCTTGGCGATGACCCGCGAGACGTCATCGGCCGAGAAATTGCGGCGTTGCAAGACGTTTTGGAGCTCCAGCATGACGGCCGGAAGGGGCGGCAGGCGCACCTCAAGCTGGACCACGTCCAGCGGGTCCAGCTTGGCGACAAGCGCGGCCTCGCCGGGAGCGGAAGCCCGGGGCCGCTCGTATCCCTCCCGCAACAACCATTCCGATGCGAGGGCGTACAGCGTTTCGACAACGGGATTGCCTCTTTCTGTAAAGCGGAACCGGTGATCAAAAAACGCGATATCGTTTTCGGTTGGTTGTAACGGCATGTCTGCCTGGGCCGGTGGGGCCGCTTCCATAACGCCTCCGCGAACAACGTCGCAACGGAAATCGGAGCAACAAACCATGCATGGTGTACGCATACATGCAAAAAAATAATTCTTTTTTTGATTTTGTATCACAGCCCGCGAGATTTGGAAATATGTAACTCCACGGCCGTCCGGCGATTCCCTTGCAAGCCCGGCGGACTTTTACGGTCTGCAACGAGGCCGTGGGAAACCTTTACCGCAAGGGACTGCGTGGTTAGTGCGCCATATTTTTGCGGAAAAAAATACGTGTCAAACAATGATAATTACGGTATAGGAAGGCGTTTCAGATGCCTGCCCGGCGGTTACCCGCGGACAGGCCCGTTTCCATCGGACCGAAAACACCATGCATCAGGCAAGGAGAACCCCTCATGGCGAATAAAATGAAAACCATGGACGGCAACACCGCGGCGGCGCATGTGGCTTACGCATAC
>JAJBSY010000414.1 GCA_020861205.1 Deltaproteobacteria bacterium
ATACGCACCGGCCATTCCCGAATATGGATACGCCGCCCCCTCCCGCCCCTTCCGTTCCCGTGAAAGGAAAACCCCGTGAGCAATACAGAACTCGGCCCTCACAACCCTTTTTGCGACGAGCTTCCGCCCATTATAGAAAGCTCTCCCATGGTCGCTTTCCGCTTTTCGCATAAAGGGGACAACTGGCGAGCCTGGTACGTGACCCGGAATATTTCCCTGTACGGCTATACACCCGAGGAATTCACCAGCGGTGAGACGGCGTGGATGGATATCGTGCATCCCGACGACCGGGTGCTGGTCAGCAAAACCATCACCGACTACGAGGCCCATAGCGTCAACGCCTTCAAGCTCTATTACCGGCTTGTGAAAAAGAACGGCGACGTTGTCCCGGTGACCGAATACAACGTTGTCCACCGCGACGGGACCGGGGCCATCGTCTGTTACGACACCTTCCTTGTCAGCAACACCCAGGACGAGGCCAGCCGCAAACTCATCGACCGGCACTACCGCCAGCAGGTTGTGCTGAACGATATCCTGCTGAGCCTGCATGATTCCGACCTCGGCAACGCGTTGCAAATCATCCTGGACCGCACCGGGGAGTATCTCGATACCAGCCGCGCCCTTCTTTTCAAGGACAGTCCGGACCACAAGACGTGTAAAATCGTTTATGAATGGTGCAACAAGGACATCACCTCGGTCATGGCGCTCGATTACAGCATCACGTATGAAACCGGGATGCCCGAGATATACATCGCGCTCCAGACCACCGGCAACCTGATCATCAATTACGGCGAAATACCGGAAAACTGCAAAGAGGAGTTTGAAGCCGAGGGCCTTGTGGCGTCCGCCATTTTCGCGGTGTACCGCGAAGGCGAGCATTACGGGTTCGTCTGCTTCGACGACTGCGTCGTGGAACGCGTCTGGGACGACGATACCGTCCGGTTTCTTAAAAACATCGCCAACCTCATTTCCAACGTGGTCGCCAGGCAGACCGAGGCCGAGAAACTGGCCCGAAACCAGAAAACATATGAGACCGTCCTCAACAACGTGGATTCCTATATTTTCGTCACCGATCCGTCGGCTTCGATCATTTTCGCCAACCGGGCCGCGAAAGCGGCTTTCGGCGAGGACTGCGTGGGCAACGACCTCGCCCGCTACCTGGGTGCGGACGTAATAGCCTTGCGGGCCGCCGGCAAAACCACGGGGCCGGATTCCGGGCAGAGACGGTACCCCGAGGTTTGTACCGAAAGCGGGGAATGGCTTGCCCTTTCCATCGAGAACATTACCTGGGTGGACGGCAACCCCGCCCGCCTGGTCAACTGCTACGACGTAACGGCCAACAAACTGTTTGCCGAGACCCTGGAAGAAAAGATCGAGGAGCGCACCCGCGAACTCAAATTGATGACCGAAGAGGCCGAGCGGGCCAAGGAAAAGGCCGAGGACGCCACCATGGCCAAGTCCCAGTTCCTGGCGAACATGAGCCATGAAATACGCACGCCCATGAACGCGATCCTGGGCCTCTCCGAACTTCTATCGGAGGCGGAACTCGACCCCACCACGCTTGAGCACGTCCGAAACATCCGCCGTTCGTCCGGAATTTTGCTCAACATCATCAACGACATTTTGGACATCTCCAAGCTCGAGGCCGGGCGGTTGCAGCTCGTCAACGTGCACTTCAACCTCATGCAGACCGTGGATCAGATCGCGTCGCTGGTGCGCGGTCTCGCGGACGCCAAAAATATCGATTTCAGACTCACGGTGAACGCCCCGCTCTCCGTCTGCCTGTTCGGCGACGATATCCGTTTGCGGCAGATCCTGATCAACCTGCTGAGCAACGCGGTCAAGTTTACGGATTCCGGGTACGTGGAACTTACCGTCGATCTCACCGACGCGAACGTCATCTTCCGCATTTCGGATACCGGCATCGGGATCAGGGAACAAGACCGGGCAGCCATCTTCGACCTTTTCTCCCAGAGCGACATCCACAAAAACCGGAATATCCAGGGAACCGGGCTTGGGTTGCCCATTTGCAAGAGCCTGACGGAACTCATGGGCGGAACCATCGAGCTTTCCAGCGTCTATGGCAAGGGCACGACGTTTACCGTAACGCTCCCCAAGATCCCGGGCGACGCGAACGCGGTGGAGGCGGAGGAAACGCGGGAAATCACCCTCCATGCTCCCACGGCCTCGGTTTTGGTGGTTGATGACATTGACATCAACCTGTACGTGGCCGGGGCGATTCTGGAAGAATTCGGCATAGCCGCCACAACGGCAGCCTCCGGCAAGGAAGCGCTCCAAATTTTACAGTCCGAAGACTTTGACATTATCTTCATGGACCACATGATGCCGGAGATGAACGGCATCGAGGCCACCAAAGCGATCCGGGACATGGGCGACAAATACCGCGCGCTCCCGATAATCGCGCTGACGGCCAACGCCGTTTCCGAAGCCCGCGCCCTGTTTGAGGAGGCAGGCATGGACGATTTCCTAGCCAAACCGATAGAGGCGCGCAAAATGGCCGCCATCCTCGAAAAGTGGCTCCCCGCTGATAAACTCGAAAGGCGCTGACACCCTCTTTACCCCGGCCTTACTACCTCCGGCCCGCGGTCCCGTGCGCTCGCGCGTCGTTTCTTCGCCGCAGATTCCCGAATCTCTTCGTTCATAGGATGAGCATGGCGTCGCCGTAGGAAAAAAACCGGTACTTTTCGGCAACCGCTTTCGCATAGGCGTCGAGAACGGTTTTCCTTCCGGCAAAGGCGGCGAGCAACATCAGGAGCGTGGATTCGGGCAGGTGAAAATTCGTCAGTAAATGATCCACAACCCGGATCGTTTTTCCGGGGTAGAGAAAGATATCCGTCCAACCCTTGAACGGGACGACGCTCCCGCGTTCCGCGGCAACACCTTCGAGGGTTCTGGCCGCCGTTGTTCCCACGGCCGTCACGGGCCGCCCGTTCCTTTTCGCTTCCGTAACCTTCTTTGCCGTTTCTTCCGGAATTTCGCAATATTCCCTGTGCATCACATGGTCCCGGATATCCTCGCACCTGACCGGGCTGAACGTGCCATACCCGACATACAGAGTGACCTCGGCCCAGGTGAACCCGGATTCGAGCAACGATTGTCTCACCTCCGGCGTGAAGTGCAATCCGGCCGTCGGCGCCGCGATTGACCCGGCTTTTTCGGGCCGGGCGTAGACCGTCTGGTACCGTTCGGCGTCTTCGGCGCTTTGCGGACGCTTTATGTACGGAGGCAGCGGCATTACGCCCTCGGAAAGGAGCCTGTCCGGTAAGTTGCCGCGCCAGGTCAATTTCGCCCGGCACTGTCCGTATGCACCCCGCTCCAGAATTGTGGCGTGAAGATCTTCCCCCAGCAGGACGGTTTCCCCTTCCCGGACTTTTTTGGACGACTTGAGCAGGCACGCAACATCAGCCACATGGCCGTCACGTGTCCCGGGGGCGTCCGACGGCTCGATATGGGGCAAGGGGGTTGTGAGCAAAAATTCCACCTTGCCGCCGCTCTCCCTGCGCCCCATGACGCGCGCGGGGACCACGCGGGAGTTGTTTACCACGATGAGGCCGGGCGGCAAAAATTTCGCAAGGTCGGTAAACACCGCGTCCGTTACGGTGCCCGATCGTCTGTCGAGCACCATGAGCCGCGAGGCGTCGCGCCGTTCCGAGGGAGCCTGGGCGATGAGTTCGGCGGGTAGCGCAAAGGCGTAGGACGATAAAAGGAGATCTTCGTCGTCCCTTTCCGGTGGAGCAAGGGTCATGGCTGCCTTTTTCTAGACTTTCTTTAAAAATTTCTTGACGGAACCGCCGTTATTCATAAACGTAAACCGAAAGAAGTTATATTGACTATAGACGTTGTGAGGTTGCCATGCGTTTTTATTCCGTTCTCGCCATGCTCGTGCTTACTGTGGCTCTCGGCGGCTGCTTCGGTGGAAGTTCCGACGGCAACGAGGACCCGATGTCCGCCGGTCTTAACTACTACTACGCCGAATTTTCGGATGTCGCCATTCCCAACGAGATGAAGCCCGACAAAAACGATACCTTCATCACCTATACCTCTGACGGGATCAAACTGGGCACCCAGCTGTTCAAGGGTCGGGTGGAAGTTTCCTCTCTCGTGACCGCGCTGCAAGGGTACATGCAGCGCGACGGCTGGACCCTGCGGTCTGTCTTCCGCGCCACCAGGGGCGCCATCCTGATCTTCGAACAACAACAGAAGATGTGTTCCATGTATGTGTTCGAGGATGTGATCAATACCGGGCTGCTGGTATTTGTCTCTCCCAAACTCGCGGACGGCGCCTTGCAGTACAACGCTCCGTCGTCCATGGCCACGGAACCGATGGGCGCGGCCGATCCGGTCATAGGCTCCGGCACCGGGACGACCACCACGAGCGGGAACATTACCGTATACCCGGCTAAATAATTCGCGCGCGTCCGGTTGTCGAGAAACCCGCCTTACGGCGGGTTTTTTCAGCTTACCGTCGCGGCGCCACCCCCATCCCGGCGTGGCCGTCAGACGCCATAGTATTTCCTGTACCAGGCGACGAACCGCGGCACGCCTTCTTCCACGGGCGTTTTGGGACAAAATCCCACCGCCTCTCGCAGCGACTCGATCCGCGCATACGTCGCCGCCACATCACCCGGCTGCATGGGGAGATATTCCCGGACGGCCTTTTTCCCCAAAGCCTCTTCGAGCACGCTGATGAACGTTTCCAGAGGGACGCTTTGGTTGTTGCCGATATTATAAAGACGGAACGGCGCCGACGAGATATCAGGCAGGGGAGAATCCGCCGCCCAATGCGCGCTCGGCTCGGGCACGTGCGTCAGTATCGCGCATACGCCGTCAACAATGTCGTCGATATAGGTGAAATCGCGCCGCATTTTGCCGTTGTTGAAAATACGGATCGGCGTGCCTTCAATGATGGCCTGCGTGAAGATGAAGGGCGCCATATCCGGCCTGCCCCAGGGACCGTAAACCGTGAAAAAGCGCAATCCCGTTACCGGGATGCGAAACAGGTGGCTGTAGGCGTGCGCCATGAGCTCGTTGCTGCGCTTTGTCGCGGCGTAAAGGCTTGCGGGATGGTCAGCCCGGTCGGTTTCCGCAAAGGGTAGTTTCGTGTTCAATCCGTATACGGAGCTTGATGAGGCGTATACGAGGTGCGAGACCGGGAACTGGCGGCACCCCTCGAGAATTCCGGAAAACCCGACCAGATTGGACTGTATGTATGCGCCCGGGTCGTCCAGGCTGTACCGGACGCCCGCCTGCGCGGCCAGATGAATGACCGCGTCGGGCCTGTGCGTGGCGAACAGTTGCCGCACCGTCGCGACGTCCGCAAGATCCTGCTCCAAAAAGACGAATCCCTCACGGTCCGCGAACGTCGCGAGCCGAGCGCGCTTGAGGTTGGTATCGTAATACGGCGAGAGATTGTCCAGCCCCAGGACCGTATGGCCGCGTCGCAGCAGTTGGTGTGACACCTGATGGCCGATAAACCCGGCGGCTCCCGTAACCAGAACCTTCATTGGCCCCCCTTCGATTGTGCTGCCCGTACGCATACGCTACAACCGAACGGACGACAAGACCGCCCGCAGCAGAGAAACGGCCGAAGCGCGCTGCCCACTGTTCCGCAACAGGGCCGCGATCTCGGGGAGGCCCAGCACAAGTTTGCCCTCGATCAATTCCTGGCGGAACGGTCGGATGCTGCCGCTAAGCCCGATATCCTCCAAGGCACGTTCGCCGAACACGACGACGACCTGCGGCTTCAGACGCCGTATGCCGGCTGAAAAAATCACCGCATCCGCCGCCAGCTCTCCCCCGTCTTTTGCCGCCAGGGGCATCGCGCTCGGCCAGAAAACGCTGCTGCCTTTGGGCAGTTGCAGCTCGCCTATAAGCTTTTTGAAAAAATCGCTTCGATCGGAAGAACGGACCGGCCCCAGAAGATCGGCCCCCAGTTCGTGGTAACTCCACAGGACCGGCGCGGGGCTGATCCTGGCGAACCAGTCGGCCCACGGGCTGGGCCAATCGGCAGGTTCGGGCGGGGCGCCCTCTGCACGCGCGAATCCGGTTACCCGCGAGGCTGGAATTTCCGAACCAGCTTGCATTTCGGGCTTTGGCGGCCTCTGCGCGGCGGTATTTCCTCTTTGAGAGTTCCGGGCAACCGGCCCATCCGGTCCTCCAACGGCGTCCCCAGGACGGCTGGCAGCGAGCGGCTCACCTTGACGATCCGTGTTCACCACGGGTGCGGCTTGCGACGGACGAGCGGGTCTCCCCCTCTCACCCGCGCAGGCCCCGTCAACAGGTCCTTCGCAGAGAATATGCGTCACCCCGGCCGACGCCCAGGCTCGCAGACTCGGCCCGAGACTTACAGGCGTGACAGCCAATCGAGAATCCTCCAGGCCATGTCGGCCTTATTCATTGCGGGCCAGAGTTCCTTCCCGCCGCGTTTATCGGCGACAAAACCCGTGTTGGCTCCGGAACCGAACCCGGAATCCTCGACATTAACCGTATTGGCAACGATCATGTCCGCATTTTTTCGTTCCAGTTTCTCCAGCGCGGATTCTCGCACGTTCGACGTTTCCGCGGCAAAGGCGACAACACGTTGATGGCTTTGCTTCCGCGCCGCAAGGGTTTGCAAAATATCCGGGTTTGGTGTGTATTCGATCGAAAAACCGTCGAGCGCCTTGTCTTTTTTAAACTTTTCCGTGCGGAAGGGTTTGGGTGAGAAATCGGCGACCGCGGCCGTAAACACGCCCACATCCATGCCGTCCCACAGGCTGTTGGCGGCTTCGAACATTTCCCTAGCCGAAACGACGTCGTGCCGGATTATGGCGGCGGGCAGCCAGGGACCGGCAGGACCGCTCACCGCATGGACCTCCGCGCCCCGCAAAAAGGCGGCAACAGCCAGGCCGGCACCCATGGTACCCGTGGAAGGGTTGCTCCAGAAGCGGATGCCGTCCCAATACTCGCGGGTGGGTCCCATGGTTACCATCACTTTCTTGCCGTGCAGATCCTGGGGTGAGAGCGCTTTCAAAACGGCAAGATAAATTTCGCGCGTGTCGGCAAGCCGGCCGCCCCCTTCCTCCATGCACGCCACCCGCCCGTGGGCGGGCTCCACAAGAATATGTCCCCTACGCCGCAATGTCGCCCAGTTTTCTTGCGTTGCGGCGTTCGCCCACATGCGGGGATTCATGGCCGGCGCCAGCACCAGTGGGCCGGGGAAGGCCAAGGCCTGGCAGGACAATATCTCGTCACCCAGGCCGTGCGCAATGCGCGCGAGCGTCGTCGCGCTGGCCGCCACAAGGACGAACGCGTCCGCAGCCGCCCCGGGCAGCAGGTGGGGGAAGATGTCGTCAAAGTGCCCGGTGGTATCACTTGCGGCATACATGGCGTCAAAAACCGGCGAGGCGCCGAGCGCCTCAAACAAAAGCGGAGACAGGAACTGTCTAGCCGAGGCTGTCAGCGTCGCGCCGACGTCTATTCCGGCGTCTTTCCATTGACGTAACAAATCCAGCGATTTATACCCGGCGACCGAGCCGCTGACCCCAAGGTGGAGCCGCTTGCCAGCAAATATCGTAAATGAAAGATGGCTTTCCATATTGCTCCTTGCCGATACGGCTTCTTTCCGGTTGTGGAGTCTATCAGAAGCGCCAATGACCGGCAAACTCTTTTAAGCCATGAAGCGGAGTGGATTGGGGCGACCTGCCCAACGGCGCCCTTTCATGTTTCACGTGAAACGCTTGGTGATAGCACCCACATCAACAATTCATAAATACTGACACGATCTATGATATAATAATGAATGAGGGAACGGGTTTATTTTTTATCTTGGCACTCGAAATGCCGGTTTCGATTGCGAGCGAACGCTACACGGTAAAAACGCAGCAAAGCTGGCAGAATTTTTCCGTCGCCCCTGGCATATAATTTTTGGTGAGTTCCTATCTTTCCATAACAAATCAATTATTTTAAATAATGAAGTCATTTCGTATTCCGATATTTGAATAGGTATTGACGAGAAACTTCCGTGTGCCGTATTGAACAAGGGTTGTGTGTTTCACGTGAAACAATCATGTACCGAAGCGAGGTTATTGTGGCGAGAGTCATCGCGGTAGCAAATCAAAAGGGCGGGGTCGGAAAGACAACCACGGCCATCAATCTTTCGGCTGCCCTTTCCGTTATGGAAAAAAAAGTCCTTCTTGTGGACTGCGATCCGCAGGCCAACGCGACCAGTGGTTTGGGCATCGATCTCTTGCCGGGCAACGAATCGCTTTACACAGCGTTTTTTAATCCCGAAAAAGCCAAAACAGCCATACGGCACGTCCACAGTACGCCTTTTTTGTCCGTTTTTCCATCCACGACGGACCTGGTGGCCGTCGAGCTTGAGCTGGTGGACAAGATAGGGAGAGAGTATTTCCTCAACGACCTGCTAAAGCCGCTTGAGAGCGACTACGAGTATATTCTCTTGGATTGTCCACCCTCTCTCGGATTACTGACGCTGAACGCCCTCTGCGCCGCCAAGGAACTTCTCGTTCCCCTTCAGTGTGAATATTTCGCCCTTGAAGGCATTGTCAAACTGCTGCAAACGTTCGACCTGGTCAAAAAACGGTTGAATCCCGGATTGACGCTGCTCGGAGTTACCCTGACCATGTACGACGTTCGCAACAAACTGGCCCGGCAGGTGAAAAATGCAGTCCGCAAAGCGTTTTCGGATAATCTGCTGGAATC
>JAJBSY010000399.1 GCA_020861205.1 Deltaproteobacteria bacterium
CCCAGTTCGGCGGCCAGCGCCTTGGGGAAATGGAAGTGTGGGCTCTGGAGGCCTACGGGGCATCCTACCTCTTGCAGGAATTCCTGACGGTCAAGTCCGACGACGTGGCCGGACGCGTGAAGATGTACGAAAAGATCGTCAAGGGCGATAACTTCCTGGAAGCGGGCCTGCCCGAATCGTTCAACGTGCTGGTCAAGGAACTTATGTCCCTCGGCCTCGACGTGACGCTGCACCAGGAAGAAGGCAAGAAAAAACCCAAGCGGCTTGGCAGCGCCTTTACGGAAAACACCGGCGCTCCCGCCGAGTCCAAACCGGAATTTTTCCTGAATTCCGATGACGATTTCGGCGAGGACTAGCCGGGGCCGGCCGCGTATTGATGAACACGGGGGTTTTACTCCGTACCCCGCAGGGTTCCCCCCGGACCCTTACCAGGGGACGGATTGTAATGAAGGCGACCTTTTCCTCCGTACCGTTACGGGGAAAGGCAAGCCGAAAGCCCGGAAGGGGAGGTCCCTGCCGGAGCATATATCGAGGTAGCTATGTCACTCGACGATCTCTTTGCCATCCGCGGCGCGTCCGCGAACGTTGCGAATATCCGCAACCTGAAAGCCATTCAGATATCCATCGCCTCCCCGGCGTCGATACGCGAATGGTCTTACGGGGAAGTGAAAAAACCCGAAACCATCAACTACCGCACGTTCAAGCCGGAACGGGACGGGCTCTTCTGCGCCAAGATCTTCGGCCCGGTGAAAGACTATGAATGCAACTGCGGCAAATATAAACGCATGAAGCACCGCGGCATCGTCTGCGAAAAATGCGGCGTGGAAGTCATCGCCTCCAAGGTGCGCCGCGAACGCATGGGGCACATCGAACTGGCCGCGCCCGTCGCGCATATCTGGTTCCTCAAGACCCTGCCTTCCAAGATCGGCACCTTGCTCGACATGACCATGGCCGACCTGGAAAAGGTGCTGTACTTTGATTCCTACATCGTGCTCGATCCGGGCAACACCGGGCTCGGCAAGCTGCAGGTCATTTCCGAAGACCTGTATTTGCAGGTCATCGACCGCTTCGGCGAAGATGCCCTGACCGTGGGCATGGGCGCGGAAGCCATCCGCGCGCTCCTGGAAGAGCTCAACCTGGAAGAACTGCGCGCCCAGTTGCGCGAGGAATCCCAGGCCACCCGTTCCCAGACCAAGAAACGTAAGCTGACGAAAAGGCTGAAAATCGTCGAAGCGTTCATCGAATCCAACAACAAGCCCGAGTGGATGGTGCTGGAAGTCATTCCGGTCATTCCGCCGGAACTCAGGCCCCTCGTGCCGCTCGACGGCGGCCGGTTCGCGACAAGCGACCTGAACGACCTCTACCGCCGTGTCATCAATAGAAATAACAGGCTGAAACGCCTCATGGAACTGGGTGCGCCGGATATCATCATCCGCAACGAAAAGCGTATGCTCCAGGAAGCCGTTGACGCGCTGTTCGACAACGGCCGCCGCGGCCGGGCCATTACCGGCACCAACGGCCGCCCGTTGAAGTCGCTCTCCGACATGATCAAGGGCAAACAGGGCCGGTTCCGCCAGAACCTGCTCGGCAAACGCGTGGACTATTCCGGCCGTTCCGTCATCGTGGTCGGCCCGAAACTGAAACTCCACCAGTGCGGCCTGCCCAAGAAAATGGCGCTGGAGCTGTTCAAGCCCTTTATCTATTCCAAGCTGGAAGAAAGGGGGCTGGCCTCGACCATCAAGTCGGCCAAAAAAATGGTCGAACGCGAAGAACTGGTGGTCTGGGATATCCTGGAAGAAGTGGTGCGCGAATACCCCATCATGCTCAACCGCGCGCCTACGCTGCACCGCCTCGGCATCCAGGCTTTCGAGCCGCTGCTGGTCGAAGGCAAGGCCATCCAGCTGCACCCCCTGGTGTGTTCCGCGTACAACGCGGACTTCGACGGCGACCAGATGGCCGTGCACCTGCCGCTTTCCGTTGAGGCCCAGATCGAATGCCGCGTGCTCATGATGAGCACCAACAACATCCTGTCCCCGGCCAACGGAAGCCCGGTCATCGTGCCCAGCCAGGATATCGTGCTCGGTCTGTACTACATGAGCGTGGAGCGCGACTTCGAAAAGGGCGAAGGCAAAATCTTCTGCTCTCCCTGGGAAGTCATCGCCGCCTATGACCACAAGCAGGTCGGCCTGCACGCCAAGATCAAGGTCCGCATGGACGGCGAGCTGGTGGACACCACGCCCGGCCGTATCCTCATCCACGATACCCTGCCCAAGGAAGTGGAATTCCCCCTGGTCAACTGCGTGCTGACCAAGAAGAACATCGCGCGCCTCGTGGGCACCGCATACCGCGATGCCGGTCCGAAGGCCACGGTCATCCTGTGCGACAGCCTGAAAAACATCGGGTATGAATTCGCGACCCGCGCCGGCGTCACCATCGGCGTGAAGGACCTGGAAATTCCGGCGGCCAAGAAGGACATCATCGAGAAGTCCCAGGAAGAAGTGGACGATATCGAACGCCAGTACCGCGACGGGATCATCACCCGCACGGAAAAATACAACAAGGTCGTGGACGTGTGGACCAAGGCCACCCAGGATGTTTCCAACGAAATGATCAAGAACATTTCCACGGAAGTGCTGGTGGACGAGAAAACCGGGGAGAAACGGACCAACGCGTCCTTTAACCCGATCTACATGATGTCCACCTCCGGGGCTCGAGGCAACCAGGACCAGATGCGCCAGCTCGCCGGTATGCGCGGCCTGATGGCCCGCCCGTCCGGGGAAATCATCGAAACGCCGATCACCTCGTCGTTCCGTGAAGGCCTGGACGTTCTGCAGTACTTCAACTCCACCCACGGCGCCCGCAAGGGTCTCGCGGATACCGCCCTGAAAACGGCGAACTCCGGGTATCTCACCCGCCGCCTCGTTGACGTGGTGCAGGACGTCATCATTACCGAAGACGATTGCGGCACGGTGGATGGTATCGAGCTCACCCACCTGGTCAAGGGCGGGGAAATCAAGATGCGCCTCACCGAGCGCGCGCTCGGGCGCACGCTCCTCTACCCGGTCATCGACCAGGAAACCAAGGAAGAGATCTTCCCGGCCAACACCCTGATTGACGAAAAGGTCGCGGAACAGCTCGACGCGCACGGCATCAACTCCATTACCATCCGCTCGGCCCTGACCTGCCAGTCCGAACGCGGGGTATGCGCCGCCTGCTACGGCCGCGACCTCGCCCGCGGGCACAAGGTCAACATCGGTGAAACCGTCGGGATCATCGCGGCCCAGTCCATCGGCGAGCCGGGCACCCAGCTCACCATGCGTACCTTCCACATCGGCGGTACGGCGTCCCGCGAAATCGAACGGTCCAGCATCGAGGCCCAGCACGCGGGCCGGGTCATCCTCTCCCGCGTGAAGGCCATCAAGAACCGCGACGGCCAGTTGATGATCCTCGGCAAGTCCGGCCAGATATCCATCGTGGACGAACAGGGCCGCGAACGCGAAAAGTACATCCTGCCCAACGGCTCGCGCCTCACCGTGCAGGAAGGCGACGAAGTCAAGAAAGGCGCGCTGCTCGCGGAATGGGACCCGTTCAACGAACCGTTCGTTTCGGAAGTTGACGGCACCGCCAAGTTCACGGACATCATCGAAGGCAAGACCTACCAGGAAAAGGTGGACGAAGCGACCCGCCTCTCCTCGCAGTCGATCATCGAATACCGGACCACCAACTTCCGCCCGTCCGTCTCCATCGTGGACGAGGACGGCAAGGTCAAAATGCGGCCCGGCACCCAGATTCCCGCCACCTATCCCCTGCCGGTCGGCGCGTTGATCATGGCCCGCGACGGCGTGGAGATCAAGGCCGGCGACATCATCGCCAGAAAGCCGCGTGAAACCTCGAAGACCAAGGATATCGTCGGCGGTCTGCCCCGGGTTGCGGAACTTTTCGAAGTACGCAAACCCAAGGACATGGCCGTGGTGTCCGAAATCGACGGGACTGTCGCGTTCGCCGGCGAAAGCAAGGGCAAACGCAAAATCGTGGTTACGCCGGAGATCGGCGACGCCAAGGAATACCTGGTACCCAAGGGCAAGCACATCACCGTCACGGACGGCGACTTCGTGGAAGCCGGGGAACTGCTCACCGAAGGGCATCCGGAACTGCACGACATCCTGCGCACCAAGGGCGAGAAGTTCCTCGCCAACTACCTGGTGGAAGAAATCCAGGACGTGTACCGGTTCCAGGGCGTGGCGATCGACGACAAGCACATTGAAGTCATCGTGCGCCAGATGCTGAAAAAGGTTACGGTGCTCGATTCCGGCGGCACCAGTTTCCTGGTGGGCGAACAGGTGGACAAGCAGGACTTCAAGGCCGAAAACCAGAAGGCCCGCGAAGAAGGACGTGCCCCCGCCACTGCCGAGCCGCTGGTGCTGGGGATAACCCAGGCCTCCCTGACCACGTCCTCCTTCATCTCGGCGGCTTCCTTCCAGGAAACCACCAAGGTGCTTACCGAAGCGTCGCTCAAGGGCAAATCAGACCCCTTGCGTGGCCTGAAGGAAAACGTCATCGTCGGCCGCCTCATCCCCGCCGGGACGGGTTACCGCGAGTATGTTTCCGCCGACATCCTGGTACCCGAGCAGAAGGAGCGGCCCGACAAGTTTCTGGAGGAACTGGAAGACGATCCCCTGCTGGTCAACCTGGATAGCTGACCGACAGCTCGTAGCTGAAAAACACAATGGCCTGCCGAAATCGACAGGCCATTGTGTTACATTCTGTAAACAGCAGGTTGTTTTTCGGCTTTTCCCCCAACAGCAACCGGGCTTGCCGCTCCTTCCATGAACAACCGCCCGGGCGAATCCCTTACCGGCGAAATCTTGTCGTCATTCTCCCATGATTAGAGAGAAATACCGCTGTGGATTGTGCGCGGCCCGGCAAACCGGGGCCGCGTCAGACGCGGCCCGCCTGTTCGCTTCAAGGTTCCGCTCAAAGGCTTCCATTGCCCGGGTCAGTTCCGCGGGACTGTCACCATCCATGAAAACGCTGCCGTTATTCAGGGAACGCAACTCCTCCTCCATGCTCGTTCCGCGCTGAACAATCGATGAGACCCCCAACGCCGCGGCTTCAAAAATGATGAATGTGGGCCGCGTCCTGTAATTCCATACCGGGTAGGGCAAGAGGATCGCGTCACAGCGGCTTATGTGGTTGTAGTATTCCTGACCGTAAAAGGGTTGAAGGTTCAATTCGATTCGCAAAGGAAACTTCTCTTGCAGCGCCTGCAACAAACCGATTACCTCATCCAGGCTGTCGTCCCTTCGATGCAACTGGATCGAAAACTTGCCCGCGCCGCCGCCAACCAAATACCGTCCGATGCCGCGCGGAAGAATTTCAAAATTTTTCCCGCAACGCGCCTCACCCGCGACGCAAAATACGGGCGTATCGTCTTTCTCCCGTCTGCGCGGCGGCAGTGAAGTCGCCATGGGGGTCGGCATGTACCCGACGTGTTTGCCCGTGTATTGCTCCAAAAGCCGGCATAATGGGATGCTTCCGCCCATTATGGTGAGCGCGTCATGCCGCGAGGCCGCTTCCAACGCGAGACGATGCGCTTCCAAATCCGCTGCGTCATCCGGCAGTGATATGTGATTGACGACGATACGCGGCGGCTCTTTCTTTAATCGTTCCAACCACAGGGAATACCCCCACAACATGGGCGCATTGACGGTATGGCTGAAAAGAACGGTGCCGGGCGCAATGGATTCCTCGACAAACTGATGCAGTTCCCCGGCAAAAGTCTCGCCCAGTTCCCTGGCGTGCGAAACGGCGTCCTTATCTTCGCATCCGTACGAACTGTACACTATCTCGCTGAGGCAGCACCGGACGCTGTTCACACCGCAGACCCTTCCGAGAAGTTCGGCATCCTCCTTTGAACAGAAAGCTAGATTCTGGCTTGCAAAAACGGTGCAGGGGACGTTGTTCCGGTCGCAAATATCGTTCAGGATGGCGCTGGTAGACATATGATGCCCCGCAGCCGCGCAGAAACCGGGTTCGATGACATGGAGAGCTCTGGGCATGCTGGGTACCTCGCAGACGTAACGTTACACGATGCACCGCTTGTTTGCCGGCCAAAGAGAAACAAAATCGCCCCATTGCCATTCCGGGTCGAGAGAGAGGGCTCGGGTACTGAAAAAAAGGGCGCAATCGTTTCCGTTCCCGTTGGGAAACATATAAAGACAACCCGGATTGAAAATATAGGTCTCAAGTTGGCTGAAAAAATCCTTAAACGGCACGACGCCGGGTAACACGCATACCCATTCAACTTCTCCCGCCGTCTTGCAGGACGCAATCGCTGTTCCAAGGGTGATGGCGTCGGGATCGTGCGCCATGAGACCCTTTTGGCTTGCCCAGTCCCGTACGGCCTTGTCTTTGGCGCATACAAAGACGGGCAGCCCAAAATCATCCGCTATCGATGTTATACACGAAGCGGCCCGCTCAAATGGCATGTGTTCGGGAACAACAAAGCCCGCCCAGATATTTTTGGGCATGAGGATTTGAATCTTGCCACTGATTCTCTTGCTGTCATCATCCAGGTAAGGGCGATCCCTGTTGACCGTCGTATACCGGTCTTGTGCGTAACCGGAGCAGTCAAAGGGGATCACTTTTCCCTTCTTGAGTTTAGGGCTTGCCCGCTTTTCCAGGAGTTTGATCCATCCGGGTGAAATATCGTCCACGCCTGTGCGGGCGTCCCGCCTCGGCATGGGCAGCGGCGCGCTGCAAAGCTCGCACCATTGCAGCTGGGAACCAAATTCTTCCGGCGTGCGCTCCCACCAGCCGGGTTCTATCGGCCATCCGCCCGGGCCGTCCAGCAACATATCCATAGCCGCCGCAACCTCGCAAAAAAAAGCGCCTTTTGGGGTAATAGAAGCGGACCAGCTATTTTGCACCCAGCAATTATCGCGTAGCCGTACCCATGTGTCATCGTCTATACCGAGCTCGGCCCGCGTTACGAGCAAAGGCTGGTGCATACTGGCCGCCGAATGGTCATTGAGCAACTGGTTGCCGAACGTGTCCTGAATGAGTTCAAAATGCTCGGCGTACTGCCTTGTCAGTGATGTAAACAGCCCTCGCTGATTTCCTGTTTTGCCATACATGGTAAGCAGATGGGCGTTAAAATGCCTTCCGGGTCTCATCCACGGGGTTCCCGGGAGAAGCTCCTTTCCCCAGTATTTCCTGTAATAGGCAACAAACTTAGCAAACTCGGGATGCAATGTGGGTTCCCCGCCCATGATGCCTACGGTGCCTCTAAATCCTTTCATCGACCCCACCGCGCGTTTGAACGTTCGATAATCCATAAAAAAAGGGGTCGCATGATGCCCGCAAAATCGCGTGCAATTGCCGCAACTGTGGATGCATTGGTTGGTCATTTCAATTTGGATAATGTCCATTTGAGCCGGTGAACGCATAGCAGTCTCCTTGAGTGGCGATCCGGGCTTTTGTCGGCTTTCTGACATGCGGATGATATGCAAAAAATGTACCATAAAACGATATCCCACGGCCATACGAGAAAAAAGGGAGCCTTTCGGCACCCTTTTTCGTATGTCTCACAATTTTTTTGGATATCCCGCAGGCAAAAATTTCTCCAACCCACCGTCCGCAGGGCGCCCTCTACCTGACGTTCCCGAAGCCTTCCCCCGCCGGTCACGTACATGGCACAAAGCGCGATCAGACTTTCCGAACGCCGGGAAAATCACGCCGGCCGGACCTTCTTTCCCGCATGGACTTCCGCCCGCAGTTGCCCGCAGGCCGCCTTGATGTCCTGCCCCTTGCTTTTCCGGATGATGGCCGTGATATGCTTCCTGTGCAGCACATCAAGAAATGCGTCCACATCCTCCTGCCTGGGGGCGGCATACGGCGCGCCCGGAACCGGGTTGTAAACGATCAGGTTGAGTTTGGCCTTGACCCTGGCCATGAGCCTTGCCAGAGCCCGGGCATGTTCCGGCTGGTCGTTCACTCCTCCGAGCAGCAGATATTCAAAGGTCAGTCTCTCGCGGGTTTTCAGGGGGTACGAAGCGAGCGTGCTGATGAGCTCCTCCAGCGGCCAGCGCTCCGCTTTGGGCATGATCGCCTCGCGCAGTTCCTGATTCGGCGCATGGAGGGAAACGGCCAGATAGGCGAGACCGCTTTCACCAAGCTCGAGCAGGCCATTCCGCAAACCGCAGGTGGAAACCGTGATCCGGCGCGGCGAGAAGTTGAAACCCATCGCATGGTTCAATACCTCGAGCGAACGCATCACTTCCCGATAATTCAGCAACGGCTCGCCCATCCCCATGAAGACCAGGTTGCGCAACCCCGGGCTTTCCTGACCATCGCCGAGGTATTGCCGGGCCACGAACACCTGGCCGAGGATTTCACCCATCGTCATGTTCCGGACAAACCCCATCGTCCCCGTGGCGCAAAACGTACACGCCATGGCGCACCCCACCTGGCAGGACAGGCACTGGGTCATGCGGGGCAGGCTATCACGCGATTCACTGGGTATGAGAACGGTTTCAACGCATTCCCCATCGGCGAGGCGCAGGAGAAATTTCACCGTCCCGTCGGCGCTCTTTTCCTCCGCGACGATCGCAGGCAAACGGATGGAGCACCGTGCCGCCAGGCTCGCCCGGGTCCCCTGGGAGACGGTG
>JAJBSY010000438.1 GCA_020861205.1 Deltaproteobacteria bacterium
GGCCAATGTCGAGCAGGTCGTCGGCCGCGTCACCACGGCGGTGGAAAACATCAACCGGCAGGTGGATGCTTCCAACGCCCAGGTAACATTCCAGAACGAACGCGTCACCTCCTCGGCGACGGCGATGGAGGAAATGAACGCCACGGTGCTTGAGGTCGCCAAAAGCGCTTCTTCCGCCGCGGAAAGCTCCGAGCGGGCCAGAGAAAGAGCCGTGGAGGGTGAATCCATCGTCAAGAACTCCATCGATTCCATCGCCCACGTGCAACGCGGCACGGAGGAATTGCGGGAGGCCATGGTCCGCCTGGGGGATCAGGCGGTGAACATCGGAAACGTCATGACCGTCATCAACGACATCGCCGACCAGACCAACCTGCTGGCCCTGAACGCGGCCATAGAGGCGGCCCGGGCCGGTGAAGCCGGACGCGGGTTTGCGGTGGTGGCCGACGAGGTGCGCAAGCTGGCGGAAAAAACCATGGACGCTACCAAGGAAGTTTCCAGCGCCATCACCGGTATACAGACCGGCGCGAAGGACAGCATGGAAGCCGTTTCGAAAACCGGGGAAAACCTGGGCGCGGCCACCGAGCTTGTCTCCCACTCTGGAGAGACCTTGCAGCATATCGTCGCCGAATCCGTCGCGATGGCGGACCAAATCCGGAGCATTGCCACAGCCTCCGAGGAACAGGCGGCCACGAGCGAGGAAATCACCCGGTCCCTCGAGGAAATCAACAGCAGCGCCGGGGAAACGGCGGCCGCCATGCAGGCTTCAGCCGAGGCAACCAACGACCTTACCGCCCAGGTCAGGGAGCTCCAGTCCCTCATCCAGCAGCTTCGGTCCGAACAGTAACCCGGCTACGCCGGGGCGAAAAAAAGCCTGCCGGACCGGCAGGCTTTTTTTCGTCGTCAGGGACGGCTACCGTCTGCAAAGGAATAACGCCGGGATTGTCGCGAGACACAGCGCGCCCATGCAAAAATACCCGGCCGCGAAACTCAGGTAGTCGCCGCAAACCCCGAGCAGGATCGGGATGATGCCGCCCCCCATATAGGAACCCATCGGAAGCGAAAGGGACAAAAGCAGCGCCTGCCTCCCCGGCGGGAAAGACCCGGCGAGTAGCGCGAAAAGCGGCGGGAACGAAAAAGCCGTTGACATGGCCTGGAGCGCCATGGCGGCAAAAACGCCGCTCCGGCCGATCATGGAAACAGGCAGCGCCATGGCGGTGAGCGCGATGCCGTGAACGACCAGGAAAAGCAGAATAGCCCGGGTAACGCCCAGCCTGACGGCCACCCATCCGCCCATCAGCACGGTGAACGGAGAGGCTACCCGGGAAAGCGACAGGAGTTGGGACGCTTCCGTGCTGTTCAGTCCTTGTTCCGAAGTCAGGGAAAGCGGGAGCACGCTGTAAGGGGCGAATTCCCCGCCGACGGCCAGGCCGAACAGCCAGACGAACAGCCAGAAAGTGGGCCGTTTTAAAGCCTCCGCGATGCCGCCGATGGAAGGTCTGTCCGTTTTTTCCTTTCCTCCCATGCCGAACAGGAAGAAAAGCCCCCCCATCATGAGGGAGAGGCAGCCCATGACGATCATAGCGCTTTGCCAGCCGCTGCGGGCGGCGATGGTTTCCGCCAGCAGCGGAGAAAAAATAAAACTGAGCGCGGGTGACATCTCATGGACGGCGACGGCGCGGCTCCAGTTTTCCGGCGAGACCAGGCTGCCGAGCGTCGCCATGGCGGCGGGCATGTATGTGCCGGCGGCAACCCCCATCAGGCAGAAAAACAGGCGGACGGCTCCCAGAGACTGGGAATGGGCGATGCAAAGCAGCATGATGCCGCTGCCGACAGCGGAAAATGCCATAACCCCGCGGGGAGCGACCAGCGAGGTCACAAACCCGGAAGAGAACAGGCCGAGGGAAAACCCCGTGGACAGGAACAGCAGAAGCGACGTTGCCTGCACGTGGTCCAGGCCGAGGCTTTGTTCCATATGGACGAGAAGCGGTCCGAGAATAGCCCTGTCCGTATAGTTCACCAGGAAAAGAAGCGTGATGAAGATCACGGCTGGCAACGCGCCGTCCATGCCCCCGGCGCCGCGGGGGAAGCCGCCCGACGATTTCATATTCCTCCCGTTAGGCGGCAGCCGCCCGGCGCAAGGCCGGATTGATGCGCAACGACGCGAAAAAGGCCAAAACCGCAACGCCGATACCGATCCAGAAGGGAATGCGGTAGTCGATCATCCACAATGCGCCACCGGCAAGGGGCAGAATCACCGCGGATATATGGTTTATGGTCTGCCCGACCGCGGCGCTCGGCGCGATATCCTTAGGATCCGCTATTTTCTGGAAAAAGGTGCGGATCGCCATGCTGAAATTCGTGAAGAGCTGCTCAACGACATACAGCACCGCCACGATCATGCGGCTGTCCGTCGTGCTGTAGGTCCAGAAAATAAACGCCAGAACGCCGTATTTGAGCAACAGGAGTTTCTGCTCCCCGAAGCTGTTGATGGCCTTGCCGATCAGCGGGTTCAAAAACCAGTTGATGGCGTTGTTGAGGATGAAAAACAGCAACATTTCCCGCACGCTGAAATGGAAACGGCTGACCAGGAGAAAAATGGAAAACGTCCCGAAAATGTGCCGCCGCGCGCCGGAAAGAAAATACAGGACGTAGTACAGCATGTACCGCGAACGGAAGATCATCTTCCTCCGCTGCACGGGCATACCCGAAGCGTCGTGCCTCTGCAAAAGGCCCCACACGCCCCCGATAACGGCCGCGCTTCCGGCCACGCAGAAAAGCCAGTGCAGGGAAACGAACGAAGAGAGAACGAACACGGCGATGCCGACCACCAAGCTTCCGGCGGCGGTGGCGCTGCGTATTTTGCCCATGACCGGCGGCGTCTCGATCGTGTTGAAATACTGCATGGTAAGGGACTGGACCGTGGATTCATAAAAATGGAACCCGAACGACATGATGACGGCGGTCAGAACGAGACCGTGAAATGTCGGAAAAAACCCGGTCAGAACAACCCCTATCCCAAGCGTCAGAACGGAAAGCGCCACGAGCGTGTGTTCCGTCATGACCATGAGGCAGAGAAGAACCCCGACGGACAGCAAGCCCGGCACTTCGCGCATCGCATGTACCACGCCGGTCTGTTGCCCGGTGACGTGGACGACGTCCACCGCGAAGTTGGTATAGAGGGATATCCAGCCCTGCTGGGCCATGGCGGCCGCGAAGGTCAGCAGGATCAGGTAGCGGAATATCGGGCGTTTGGCGATATCCGGGTGCATGTTGGGGTTCATGGCCGCTCCTTGTGTCCTCCGGCAGTACGCTTATTTTCCGGAAAAGCAAAGCCCCGGCGGCGCGTTTTTCAATTGCCGCCGGCCGCCGCACCTGAAGCCGCCCGGCGGACCGCCTTGGAACGTTCTTTGGCAACAAAAAAGTCCCGGCGGAAACTCCTGCCGGGACTTGCGCGCCGTTCGGCGGGTTTTACTTCTTGGAATCCATGTATTCGATGAGTTGCAGTACCTTGTTGGAATAGCCCCACTCGTTGACGTACCAGGACACGAGTTTGACGAAGGTATCGGTCAGCGCGATGCCCGCCTTCTCATCGAAGATGGACGTGCGGGGATCGCCGATGAAATCGGAAGACACCACCTCGTCCGTGGTATAGCCCAAAATGCCCTTGAGCTCGCCTTCGGACGCCTTCTTGATGGCCGCGCAGATTTCTTCGTACTTGGCCGGCTTTTTCAGGTTCACGGTGAGATCCACCACGGAAACGTCCAGAGTGGGGACGCGGAAGGACATACCGGTCAACTTGCCGTTCAGTTCGGGAATAACCTTGCCCACGGCCTTGGCCGCGCCGGTAGAGGAAGGAATGATGTTGTAGGACGCCGCGCGGCCGCCGCGCCAATCCTTCTTGGAAGGGCCGTCCACGGTTTTCTGGGTGCCGGTGGCGGAGTGAACCGTGGTCATGAGACCGTCCGTGATGCCGAAGTTGTCATGGACGACTTTGGCAAGCGGAGCCAGGCAGTTGGTGGTGCAGGACGCGTTGGACACGATGGTCATGTCCGGCTTGTAGGCCCCCAGGTTGACGCCGCACACGAACATGGGGGCATCTTTGGAGGGAGCGGAAATGATCACCTTTTTGGCGCCTCCCTTCAAGTGCGCGCCGGCTTTTTCCATATCCGTGAACACGCCGGTGGATTCGACCACGTACTCCGCGCCGCAGGTGCTCCAGGGAATATTGGCGGGATCTTTCTCGTCGAAGAAACGGACCTTATTGCCGTTGACCACGAGTTCCGTATCCGTATGGGAGATATCCCCCTTGTACTGGCCGTGAATGGTATCGTAGCGCAGCATATAGGCGCAGTAGTCAGGGCTCATGAAGGGATCGTTGATGCCCACGAATTCGATATTGGGGTTGGAAAGCCCGGCACGGAAGACCAAGCGGCCGATGCGTCCAAACCCGTTGATACCCACACGAATTTTACTCATATTACTTACCTCGCAGCTTTGTTCGTCACGCCAAAATGGAAGACGATATTTATAAATACGTTCCGGAGCGAACTGTTTGTCCCGACAGTCTAGAACCGATTCTATATACGCGCGAAACGGTACACTGGCAACGCCTAAAGAAATAAACCAGAGGGGAGGCGGGAAAAATCACATTTTTCTCAGAAAATTCTTGACGCTCCCCCTCCTCCTCGCGTAAACACATTTCTCCGAGCGGGTCACCCGCGAAGGGCTACGCGTCCCCATCGTCTAGCCGGCCCAGGACAACGGCCTTTCACGCCGTCGACAGGGGTTCAAATCCCCTTGGGGACGCCAAATTTGGTATCTAGAAGAGCCTCAACGATGTTTACTCGTTGAGGCTCTTTCTTTCCGGCCTTAGTGCAATCTCCGCATCCGGCCAACTCCAGGGTCATCCAAAAAGTTTCGGGTTATCCTAAGTATACATCGGTATGGGCATTGCGTTCAGTAGGCCTCCACCTGCTTTAATCCCCGACCATCCCACACCCTCCCAAGCTCAAAGCTCTCCGGCTAATCATCCGGACTCCTTGCGGCCTGCTGGTCTTCTGACAGGGGTTCCCATATTTTTCACCCGTACGCGCATCGCGCTTTTTTTAAGAAAATTTGCATCATTTATCTGCGAACATAAAGATGGGATTAAGGGATATTACCGTAATTAGTTATATTTATTTCATATTTTTAAAAAACCCCTTTATTGGCACACCCTATGCTTATATGGCTACCATGGTTTGGTTTCAATGCGCCTCGTCCGCGAGCGCACTCTAATGCATAGGAACCTCTGTTTTCCATACGGGAGATCATCATGGCTGGACCTTTGGAAGGCGTGCGCGTTCTGGACGCGGCGGCTGTCATAGCGGGACCTTTTGGAGCGGCGATGCTCGGAGACTTCGGCGCGGAAGTCATCAAGGTGGAAATGCCCGGGAAAGGGGACTCATCCCGCGGCATGGGCCCCCTGCTTGAAGGCGAATCGCTCCGTTGGCCGACCTTCGCCAGAAACAAAAAAACCATCTCCCTTGACCTTCGCAAGGAAGACGGAAAGGCCATCTTTCTCAAGCTGGTGGAAAAAAGCGACATCAGTTTTGAGAATTTTCGCACCGGAACCTTCGACAAGTGGGGGCTCGATTACGAGACCCTTAAAAAGCACAATCCCGGCATCATCGTGATCCGCGTGACCGGGTACGGCCAGACAGGCCCATACTCGCAGCTCGCGGGATTCGGCACGCCTTGTACCGCCTTTTCCGGCCTGACCGGCATAACGGGTTACCCCGACCGCGCGCCCGTTAGCCCTCCCATCTCAATGGCCGATTATGTCGCGGGGCTGTATGCGGCGTATGCCGCCCTTATGTGCCTGTACCACCGGGACGTGCACGGGGCCGAGGGACAGGAGGCGGATGTCAGCCTGTACGAAGGCCTTTTCCGCTGGCTTGAAGGCCATATCGGGTATTACGACCAGACCGGCACGAACAGGGACCGCGCGCCCACCATCGCCGGTTCGGCCAGCCCGTCCGGCACCTACAAGACCGGCGACGGCAAATGGGCCGTGCTGGTGTGCAGCACGGACAGGACCTTCGAGTATTTTGCCCGGGCGATCGGCCGCGACGATATGTTGGAAGATCCCCGATTTTGCACCAACGGCGCCCGAGTCAAGCACAGCGCGCTGGTGGACGAAGTGGTCAGCAACTGGATGCAATCCCACGATTGGAAGTTCGTTAAGGAGCACCTTGACAAACACGGCGTTCCGGTGAGCCTCGTGTACACGATGGAAGACATTTTCGCGGACCCGCACTACGCGGCTCGCGGCAACCTCGTGGAGGTCAAGCACCCGAAATTCGGCACGTTGCGTATACCCGGCGTCGTGCCGCGGCTTTCCCAAACGCCCGGCGAAATACAGTGGCCGGGTGCGGCGATTGGCGCCTACAATGATGAGATATACGGCGGCTTGCTCGGATTCAGCGATGACGAGATCGCCAGGCTGAAAGAGGAAGGAACCATTTAAGACAGCCGGGCGTTTCCTCCGGGAGACTGTTTGGCATGAGGACATGCGCATGAACGGTACAATGGTCTGGCCGGCTACAGCGGCCATTTGCGAGGTCGGGTTGCGTGACGGCCTTCAGAACGAAAAAAAACTCCTGAGCGTGGAAGAAAAGCTGGAGCTGCTTGATTCCATCGTCGCGTCCGGCGTCAAGATTATAGAAATAGGGTCCTTCGTTCATCCCAAGGCCGTCCCGCAAATGGCGGACACCGGCGAGCTGGCGAAACGCATGAAACGGGCCGAGGGAGTGGAATACCGCGTTCTGGTGCCCAACCTCAAGGGCCTTGAACGCGCGTATGACGCCGGCTTGACCAAAGCCAAACTGACCGTCAGCGTCAGTGAATCCCATTGCAGGGCGAACTTCAACCAGACCCCGCTGCAGATGATGGAAGGGTTCGGGCCTTGCGTCGAGTTCGCGGCAAAAAACGGCATGGTCATTTCCGGAGCCCTGTCGTCCGCCTGGGGCTGTGCCTGGGAAGGCAAGATCCCCACGGCCCAAATCGAAAAGATAACCCGCGCCTTCCTGGATCTCGGCATTACGGAGCTGTCCCTTTCCGATGCCACGGGGATGGCGTCGCCGCGCCACATTTACGAGATGGGGAGCCATCTGAAAAAAGCCTTCCCGGAGGTGAGCTGGGTACTGCACCTGCACAACACCCGGGGCATGGCGCTAGCCTGCGCGGTCGCGGCCCTGCAGGTGGGCATAACGACCTTTGACGGCGCTTTCGCAGGCTTCGGCGGATGCAACTTCATCCCCGGGGCGGCGGGCAACGTATCCACCGAGGATCTGATCCACATGCTGCACGAGATGGACATCGATACCGGCGTTGATCTCGCGAAGGCTATGGAAACCGGGCGGCTGGCCCAGCGGATCCTCGGACGCGCGGGCGGCAGCTACGTCCTTCAGGCCGGGCGGAACTGTGATCTCGTCGCGCAAAAAGCGCAAGCGCAACAGAACAAGTAAGACCCCGCCCCCGCAAAGCCGAGGCCTTTTGGCCCCCTTGCCGGCGGCACGGTCAGTACGTGATGCCGTATTTTTTCATTCTCCTGTACAAGGTGCTTCTGTTGACGCCCAGGAGTTCGGCGGCCTCCCCGTAATTGCCCGACGCCTTTTCCAGCGCCCGGGCAATTTCCTCTTTCTGCCTGTTCACCCGTGTCGGAACCGGTTTGGCGAATCGCCGGGAAGGAAAAAGAATCGGATGGAGAATCGCGCCGGTGACCGTGCCGGACTTGAGCCGGGCCACGACCCGCTCCATGATGTTGCGGCACTCCCTGACATTGCCGGGCCAGTCGTATTGCGCAAGCAGTTTCTCCGCGTCCGGGGCCATGCGCAGGTCTTTTCCGGATTCTTCCGCGAATTGCCGCAGGAAATGCCCGGCAAACAACGGGACGTCGCCTTTCCGGCAGCGCAAGGGGGGAAGCTCGAGGCGGAGCACGTTGAGCCGGTAATACAAATCGTCGCGAAACACGTGGTTCTCCACGAGATCCTCAAGGTTTTTGTTCGTCGCCACGATAACCCGGACATCAACCGGGATGACCTTGTGGCTCCCCAGCCGGACGACCGATCGTTCCTGGTGGAACCGCAGCAATCTGCCCTGGTTGGCGTAATCCATTTCAGCCATTTCATCGAGGAAAATGGTTCCCCCGTGGGCGACTTCCAGAAGCCCCGGCTTTCCTTCCTTGCTGGCCCCCGTAAACGCCCCGCCGACATACCCGAACAGCTCGCTTTCCAGGAGCTGCGTTGGGATGGCGGCGCAGTTGATCGCCACAAAAGGCCCTTTTGACCGAGAACTCGCGTTATGGATACTCTGGGCGAATACCTCCTTCCCGGTCCCGGTTTCGCCGAGGATCAAAACGCTGGAATTCGTTCCCGCGTAATCTTCGGCCATGGCGATGGATTCCCGGATCTCGGCGCTTTCGCCGATTATGTCGGAAAACCTGAACCGGGCGACATGGCCCCGCGCGTACAGCTCCTGGCGGATCATGGCTTCCATTTCCTGGATGCTGCTCGTATTGCGCAACCGGAAAACAGCGCCGAAGTTTTTCCCGTTCAGTTGAATCGGCTCTACTTCGCACACCACCTTGGTCTTGTTCAGGGTGATGATGGTTTGCCGCGCCC
>JAJBSY010000386.1 GCA_020861205.1 Deltaproteobacteria bacterium
GGGGTGATCGAACCGCATTGTTTCGCGGGGTTTTCCGGAGGGCGCGAAGCCGTGTTCCCGGGCGTCTGCTCGGTCGACTCAATCAGCGAGATCCATTGCTACCGCGCGATCGCGAGCCCGTACGCCACCGCTGGCGTGCTGGAGAACAATCCCGTGCATATCGATATGGTCCATGCGGCGCGCAAGGCGGGCGTGGCCTTCATTTGCAACGTCACCCTGAACGCGGACGGGAAAATCACCGCCGCCTTCGCGGGCGAGCTGGAGGAAGCCCATCTCAAGGGGTGCGAATTCGTGCGCAGCCTCGCGCAATGCACGGCGGTCAAGGGGGACATCGTTGTAACCTCCAACGGCGGATACCCGCTGGACCAGACCCTGTACCAGACGGCCGGGGGGTTCGCGACGGCCCTCGGCTGCGCCAACGAAGACGCTGTTATCATTATGGCGGCCGGATGCGCGGACGGGATAGGGGGCGAAGCGTTCGAGGAGATCATCCTGTCCGGGACGCCGGAATCCATCGACCGCAAACTGGCGGCATTGTCTCCGACGGAGACTATTCCCGGACAGTGGAACGCGCAGATCCATGTCCGCGCTCTCAAAAAACACCGGATCATCTTCGTGACGTCCCACCTGGAGCACGACCTGGTGCGCAAGGCCAACATGGTTCCGGCCCTTTCTCTCGACGAGGCCATGGCGACGGCCTTTGCCATGAAGGGGGAGGAGGCCCGGGTGGTGGTCATTCCGGACGGCGCGTCCGTCATCCCGGCCGGGTGTTGACGCGCACCATCCCGCCGCACCCCGGTCAGGGAGAAGGCGCCGAGTTACCGCCTCGCGTGTTCCTAGGGCAGCAGGCATAATAGTCCCATGCCCGCGCTGCAGACGGCGGACCCGATCACGGTATTGCGCAGCTGGGCGTTGAGGTTGGCGGCGTCCCGGGGGCGGCTGACCGCGCGGCGGACGCTCTCGAGCAAAGGGAGCGCGAGCGCGAGCGCGGGCAGGAACCCGGGGCGGTAAAGAAGCCAGAAGCCGGCCCAGCAGAGGACGACCAGCAACGCCAGCACGAGGTGGTAGCGGGTGGCGTTTGCGAGCCCGAGGCGCGCGGCGACGGTCATTTTGCCGGTCCGACGGTCCGTTTCAATATCCCGCATATTGTTGACGTTGAGAACCATTGTGCTGCAAAACCCGGCCGCCATGCCCGGCAGAAAAAGAGGCGCGAACTGCCAGGCGCCGCAGAGCACGGCGCTTCCCCATACGGCCACCGGGCCGAAGAACAGCCCGGCCATGAAATCGCCGAGTCCCAGGTAGCCGTAGGGCCGCTTCCCCACGGTATACAGAACGGCCGCCGCGATGCAGGACGCGCCGAGCAGCATGAAGAAGGCAAGAAGCGGCCAGTTGCCCCAGCAGGCCGCGAACACCAGGCCCAGGCCGGAAACGAGCGCCATGGCCGCGGCCAGGAGGACGGCCCGGAACATGCGTTGCGGCGAAGTCAGACCGCTTCCGACCATGCGCCGGGGGCCGAGCCGGTCAGGCGTGTCCGCGCCGGAAACGGCATCCCCGTAATCATTGGCGAGGTTGGAAAGTATTTGCAGCAGCAGCGCCGTGACGAGGGCCAGGAGGAAGATGCCCCACCGCGCGGCTCCCTGCATCACACTAAGGCCGAACCCAAGCATGATGGCGGAGGCGGCCAGGGGCAGCGTGCGGGGTCTCGCGGCCCACAGCCACAGCGTGAGCGGCGAAGGGGCCTTGCCGGGTTCTTGATGCGCCAGGGGAGTCATCGGCTTGCGGTACCGGTCGGGCGCGCCTTAATCGCCATCGTTCATGCGCGGCGCAAGATCCTCGCGGCCTGTCCCGGCGTCATTCCCGCAGAGCCTGTTCCGGAGAACGGCAAGGGTTTCCCTGTCCGTGAAATCAAACCGCAGGGGCGTCAGGGTTATCCAGCCTTCCGTCAAATAGGCCCGGTCCGTTCCCGGGGCCACCCGCTCCGGGGGGATGTCCCCGTCAAGCCACCAGCAGGGCGTCCCGCGCGGGTCGATGTACTCGTGGTACCAATCGTGCCAGACGGCGCCGGTTTGGGGGCAGACCTTGAGGCCCCTGGCCTGTTCGAACGGCACATTCGGAAAATTGACGTTCACGATGCGCCGTTCCGGTATTTCGTGCCAGACGATTTTCTCCATCAGGGAGACGGCATAGTCGGCGTATGCGGACAAATCCGCTTCCTTGAAGGAATCGAAAGACAGGGCCATGGCCGGATAGCCCATGGCGGCGGCCTCCCTGGCCGCGGCGACGGTGCCGGAATACATGATGTCCGGTCCCACGTTGGCACCGGCGTTGATGCCGGAGAGCACGATGTCCGGCTCTTCGTCGAGGAGGGAACTGATGCCGAGCTTGACGCAGTCCGCCGGAGTTCCCGATACCCCGAAACCGGAAAAACCGTTTTCGTTGTAACGCTTGACGCGAAGGGGTTCCCGGACGGTGATGGCGTGCCCCACGGCGGATTGCTCGTCCACGGGCGCCACGACGCGCACCCGGTGTCCCGCGTCGAGAAGAGCCTTGTACAGACTCCGCAGCCCGTGAGCCCGGATGCCGTCGTCATTGGTCAATGCTACGATCATGATCCCCCTCCGCCGCGCGGCGTATCGCGCACGGAAAAATTGACAACACGCCCCAAACAGGACACCATCACCCCGATGCCGTCCTGTTGCGCGAATTACGGTATTGTGCGATTTCAGCAGGATGCCGTCAAGGTCTTGTTCGCGCTTTGATATCGCCGTACTATCGCCCGGTACAATCGCGGGCGGCACCATATTTTTCAGGATTATTCGGAACCATGCCCAAAAAACAATTCATCACCGATTTTTCCGTGGGCGACGACGTATCGACGTTGTTCCTGCTGGGCGCCGCCACCCAGGGGCAGGCCCGGAACGGCCCGTTCTGGAAGCTGGAGTTGCGCGATTCTTCCGGCAGCCTGGAAGCGAAGATATGGAGCCCCCAAAGCCAGATGTACACGAATCTCGCCGCCGGGGATATCGTGGAAGTGGCCGGCCGGGTGAGCATGTACCGCGAGCGGCTGGAAGTGGCGGTGGACCGTATGCGCGTCCTGGACGAAACGGAAAAAGCCGGGCTGGACCTTGCCCTGTTCATGGCCGCCTGCGAGCGGCCGGCCGCGGAATTGATGGGCGAACTCGAGCGGCTCTGCAAGACCACGTTCACCCATGGCCCCTGGAGAAAATTGCTCAGGCTGGTGTTTGCGGACCCGTGGGTCGCAACCCATCTGCCCACGGCTCCCGCCGCCAAGGTCATGCATCACGCGTACGCCGGAGGGCTGCTGGAGCATACGCTCGGCGTGGCGAAGCTCTGCATGACGTTCGCCGACCTCTACCCGCATCTTGACCGGCAGGCGCTGCTGGCCGCCGCCCTGTGCCATGACCTCGGCAAACTGTGGGAACTCAGCCAGGGCCTGGCGACGGACTACACGGGCGAAGGGCGGCTCATGGGGCACATCCAGCAGGTGCTGGATTTTCTCGGGCCGCTGGCCCGCAAGGCGGGGCTGGAAGACCACCTGGCCCAGCACCTGAAGCACCTGATATTGAGCCATCACGGTCAGTACGAGTTCGGCTCTCCCCGCCTGCCCGCGACCGGGGAAGCCTTTGCCCTGCATTACGCCGACAACCTGGACGCCAAGATCAACCAGGCGAAAGCCGCGCTCTGCAATATTCCTGACGGCGAAAGCGGGTGGTCGGCCTATGTGCCGGGCCTTGACAGGGCGCTGTTCAAACCGTTGCCCACGCCGGGAACGGTGAAAAAACGGGAAAAGGCGGCGGACGCTTCCGGAGAAAACGAAAACGGCGATACGGCCCGTGTGCCGGGACAGCTCTCCCTGCTGGGCGGGGAATGAGAGCGGCCACGGCGCAATCCGCTTCGGCGGCGTCCGATGTTTGCCATTTACGGCGGCGGATCCCGCTCGGCCACATTTTTAGAAACGGCGCGAGTATGTTCATAACGTTTGAAGGCATGGAAGGCTCCGGCAAAAGCACGGCTATGGCCCGCATCGGGAAATGGCTGGAGGATTCCGGCCGCGAGGTCGTCTATACCCGCGAACCGGGAGGAAGCGAGCTGGGGAACCGGTTGCGCGCTATCCTGCTGGATTCGCGCAACAGCGACATCGTCCCCACGGCGGAACTGTTCCTGTATCTCGCGGACCGCGCGCAGCATACGGCCGGCGTGGTGCGGCCCGCCCTGGAACGCGGCGCCTTCGTCCTGTCCGACCGGTTTGCCGATTCCACCATCGTTTACCAGGGATACGGAAGGGGGCTTGATGTCGCCGCCCTGGAGAATTTGAACGCCATCGCCGTGGACGGCACCTGGCCCGACCTGACCCTGCTTTTTGACCTGGACGCGGCTACCGGCCTTTCCCGGGCCAACGCCCGGAACGTGGCCGAAGGCAAGGTTATGACGGAGGGCCGGTTCGAAGCCGAGGGGCTTGTTTTCCATACCCGCGTCCGGCAAGGTTTTCTGGCCTGGGCGGCGAAAAATCCGGCCCGGTTCGCCGTGATTGACGCGAGCCGTGACATGGATGCGGTTTTCGACGAAGCGAAGAGGACGGTGATGAATCGTCTTGCGTGTAACGATCTGTAATTATGGGAGGAAGCGATGACTGAACAGACGATGTCTCCTGAGGATCAATACTGGACGCTGCGTTTGGAAAAAGCGGCCAAGGCTTTGGAAGCCAACCACTTCGGCGTGTCCGTCCACGCGACGGCCGGAGAAGCCGCCAGCCACCTTGTCGAGAATGTCCTGGGCAGGGATTGGAAGGGCGCGGTCAATTTCGGAGGGTCCGCCTCGGTGCTGCAATCCGGGGTCGTCCCCCTGTTGCAGGGGTTGCCGGGCGCCGAGGTCCTTCCCAACTGGGATCCCGCCATGGAGGCTGCCGAAAGGCTTCGCCTGCGCCGCGAACGGTTTATCTGCGAATTGTATCTCTGTTCCAGCAACGCGGTCACCATGGCCGGACAGCTTGTCAACCTGGACGGCACGGGCAACCGGGTCGCGTCCATGATCTACGGTCCCGCGAAGGTGGCCTTGTTCGTCGGGCGCAACAAGCTGTGCGAGACGTTGGAGGTCGCCGTCGACCGGGTCCGCAACGTGGCTTCGCCCATGAACAATATCCGCCTCGGTCTTCCGAACCCCTGCGTGAAAGCCGGACGCTGTATGGACTGCAAGTCGCCCTCGCGCATCTGCAATATGTGGTCGGTTATCGAGAAAAGCTGTCCGGTCGGCCGGATTCATGTATTGCTGATCAACGAGGACCTCGGGTTCTAGGAAACTCCACCCGTACAGTCGCATGATGCGGGAGGCGCGCGTTGTGGGACGCAACGCCCATATTGTGGTAGTGCATCAATTGGACTTCCGACGAGGAAGGCGAGTTCCAAACGGAGCGAGGAGTATCAAGGCATACATAAGCTTCGCGCGGGAGGAGCCTGTCGAAGTATCAAGCAAATGGATGCATTACCTATATTGTAACGCCCTTGCCCCTGCATGTATCTGGGTATAGTATTGGCGACGAATTTCCGAGGAGATCGCAATGGCTGCATCAGCATCGAAGAGTAAAGGAGGAGGCACGGTACTGCTTGTGCTTCTTGTGCTTCTCGCCGTCGCCGGCGTTTCGGCCTTTTTCATCCATGGTGTTTTGACCGGTGAGGACCGGTCCTCCGCCCCGACGGAACAGGCCGGCGCGCCGGAAACCGGCGAGAATCTCGGGCCGCCGGTAGTGCTCACCCCGGACGGCGCGGCCGGGCGGGAAACGCCCTCCGCCCCCGGAGACCCGGTGCCGCCCGGGCAGTTCGTGATCCCGCCGTCCGAAGGAGACGGGCAGGCCGGTCCGGACACACCGGAAGCCGAGGTGCCGGGCCAGGGGCCGGAGGATGCTCTGGGCGGTCCGACGTCCCCGGCCGCTGAAGGCGACCGCGCGGATACCACGGGCGAGCCTTCCGAGCCGGCTCCCAACCTTTTGCTCGTTCCGGGCGCCATTGAGACGCCGCCGCCGGCCGCGCGCGAGGATGCTGTCGTCCGTCCGGCCTTTATTGACGACATCGCGGCGTTTCTCGCGCAGAATTACTGGCCAAAGAATACCCACCCCTCGGCCAGGAGAAGCGGCATAACCACGGCAAGCCTGCAATGGGCTAACCTGCGTTACGGGGCGGATCTGCGGGGCCTTGACGGCCGCAGGGACGACTCCCGCGGGGCGCGCCGCGCCATTCTCGGCTATATCCTCAATCCCGAAGCCGTCAGCCGGATATACGGTTTGTATGCCGACGGGTTCGTGGCGGCGCTGAAGCAGGAGGCGGACAAACGGGTCGTCGGCGAAGGCGACGGCAAGCGCCCGCTGTCCGAGCAGGAAAAAAAGGAAATGTTCGGCATTTATTCCGGATTCGCCGCGCGGGTTGCGGGCGCGTTGGAAAATTACGCCGCCAACCCCGCGATGCCGGCGAAGGTACAGGATTACGCCCAGGCGGAGCAAGGGGTACAGGATGCCAACAGGATCTATATGGAAAGTATGATCGCCTACGAGGAAGCGGCCGAAAGCGGAGACAACGCCAGGGCTACCGCGGCCCGGTTGCGCATGGACAAGGAGGCGGCCACCTACCAGAAACGGATCAGGGAACGGGAGACAGCGAAAAACGCCCTCGTGACGGCGATGAACAAGGATAAAAGCGCTTCCGGCAGCGACACGCTGGTGTACGCCGCGTTCTGGGCTTATCGCCGGGGAGCGGACAGCGCGCCTTCCCTGCGGGCGTGCGCCAAGGCTCTGCATGACATGAGCGCCAAACTGGCCGCGGCCGCCCGTCAAATGTAACGATGCCGGGCATGGAGCTCATTGGGCTTCCCCCGGCGACCTACCCTCCTTGCCTGCGGGCGGGGAGGGATTTTTATGAGGACGACCATGCTGTTGTGTACCGGCGGCTGCCGGAGCGGAAAAAGCGACTACGCCCGCCGATGGGCCGAGGAACGGGGACGGGCGAGGGTATACATGGCCTCGGCCTATGTGTCGGGCGACGATGAAATGCGGCGGCGAATCGCCAGGCATCGCCAGGCGCGGGGCGAAGGGTGGAAAACGTATGAAGCGGCCGCCGGCCCCTGGACGGAACCGGAAGCCATGGTCGCGGAAGCCGCCGCGCTGGGAGACGTCCTGCTGTTCGACTGCCTGACGCTCTGGACTTCCCTGTGCCTGGAAAAGGGGTTGGGCGAAGACGCGGTCCTCGGGTTGTCGGAGCGTCTTCTCGAGGCTCTGCGCGATTGCGGTAAAGCCGTTGTCCTGGTGACCAACGAGGTCGGCATGGGGCTTGTGCCGGACAACGCCCTGGGGCGGACGTTCCGCGACACGGCCGGGCTGGTGAACCAGAAGGCGGCCGCCTATGCCGATACCGTGATTTTCATGGTCAGCGGGTTGCCGCTTTGCGTGAAAGGCGGGACGGACTGACGCGCTTTCGTCGGTGGCGATCTCTCGGCGGAGGGCTCAGAGCGGTTCGCCGTCTTGGGCTTCCGGCAATGTTTCCTGGCCCGCATCGGCCAGCAGCTTCCCGGATTCAAGCGCTTTGGCGGCGGCGTCCAGGATGCCGTTGACAAATCCACGGGATCCGTCGTCGCCGAATTGTTTGGACAACTCCACGGCTTCGTTGATGGCGACTTTGGGCGGCACATCGCCGCGGAACATGATTTCGTAGAGAGCGAGGCGAAGCAGGGTTATTTCCACTTTGCCCATACGCTCGATGCGCCAATTTTGGGAAAAGGACGCCAAGCGCGCGTCAATTTCCGCCATGTTCGTCCAGACGCCCTCAACGAGTTCCCAGGCGAACCCTTCGGGATCGCCTGTTTTTTCGGCCGCGTCACCCTGCTCCGGGGCCTGGCGAAACGCGTTGGCCAAGTCTCGCACGGTCATTGCGGGGGTGAAGGTCAGGGAGTAGAGCACCTGGAACGCGAGAGACCGCTCGGCGCGGCGCGGCGCTTTTTTGGGACCAGCCATGCGGCGCAACCCTAAAGGCTCTGCAGTACGCGAACGGTTTCCAGGACGGCGGCGGCCGCCTCGACCCCCTTGTTGCCCGCCTTGCTGCCGGCACGTTCCACGGCCTGTTCGATATTGTCGGTGGTCAGAAGACCGAATCCGATGGGAACGCCGGTATCCAGGGTGACGTGCGCGATGCCCTTGGTGGCCTCGCCGGAGACGTATTCGAAGTGCGGGGTCGCGCCGCGGATGACCGCGCCGAGGGCGATAATGGCGTCGTATTTGCCGCTCTTGGCGACCTTTTGGCAGACAACGGGCATTTCAAACGCGCCGGGTACGCGGATGACCGTGATATCGTCCACGCTGCCGCCGTGGCGGGAGAGGTAATCCACGGCGCCGCCGACAAGCCTGTCCACGATGAAATCGTTGAACCGGGTGGCCACGATGGCGAATTTGAGGCCCTGGGCGTTCATCTGCCCTTCAATGGTGCGCAAGTTGCTCATATACTTCTCCTGTTCGGGACGAGCCCGGGTGTCGCGAAAAAAGCCGCTGCCGGCGGTGGGGCGTCTTATTTTTCGCCGTCAAAATGGAGGAGGTGCCCCATTTTGTCTTTTTTTGTATGCATGTATTTTTCATTGTATTCGCTGAGGCC
>JAJBSY010000272.1 GCA_020861205.1 Deltaproteobacteria bacterium
TCCCCGGCCTTATCGGCGGCAGCGTCATCATCGAGACCATCTTCGCCCTGCCGGGCCTGGGGCAGCTTTTCTACAACGCCGTCATGATGCGCGACTACCCGCTCATCATGGGCAACCTGGTGCTCGGCGCCTTCCTGACCTTAGCCGGGAACCTCATCGCGGACCTGTGTTACGGCGTCGCGGACCCGCGCATCCGGTCCGGCGCGGACAACGGCCCGGGGGGGACGGCATGAGCGCGCAACCCGTCATGACCACGATTCCCGTCTCGCCGCCCGTCCGGAAAAAATGGCGGTATACCCCCATCTTCTGGCTGGGTCTCTTCCTCGTGGTCACGGTATCCGTCCTGGCCCTGTTCGCGCCCGTCATCGCGCCGTTCGACCCCAACGCCCTGAACCTTGACGCCGGTCTTACCAAAATTTTTCAGCCGCCCTCATGGGAACACTGGATGGGCACGGACGCGCTGGGGCGCGACGTGTTTTCCCGCATGCTGCACGGCGCGCGGGTCTCCCTCTGGGTGGGGTTCGTCTCCGTGGGGCTGGCGTCGTGCATCGGGGTCGCGCTGGGGCTTTTGGCCGGGTATTACGGCGGGCTGGTGGATGAGGCCATCATGCGGGTGGTGGACATCATGCTCTGCTTCCCCTCCTTCTTCCTCATTCTGGCGGTTATCGCCTTTTTGGAACCGAACCTCGTGAACATCATGGTCATTATCGGCCTCACCTCCTGGATGGGCATCACCCGCCTGGTCCGGGCCGAAACACTGACCCTGCGCGAACGGGATTTCATCGCCGCCGCGCGCCTTGCCGGGGCCAAACCTTCGCGCATCCTCCTGCGCCATATCCTGCCCAACGCCCTGGCCCCGGTGCTGGTTTCCGCCACCCTCGGGATAGCCGGAGCCATCCTGACGGAGTCGTCCCTTTCCTTCCTGGGTCTCGGCGTGCAACCGCCCATGGCCAGCTGGGGCAACATGCTCCTGGAAGGGAAACAGGCGCTCGGCATCGCCTGGTGGCTCTCCCTGTTTCCCGGGCTCGCCATACTGCTGACCGCCCTCGGCTACAACCTGCTGGGGGAAAGCCTGCGGGACATCCTGGACCCGCGCCTCTCCCGGTAGCGCCGATGCGCGTCCTCATCCTGGACCCGGACGGGTGGTTCGACTTCGAATCGCTGGGGCACGAGGTTTCCACCGCCTTTCTCACGGAATACGAAACGCCTCTCGCGCCTATCCTGGACCGGTTGTCCCGCCCGCCGGACTGTATCATCCAACAGGAAAAACTCGGGGAGCGCCGTTTTGTCACGGGCCTGGAAAACGCGCCCTGCCCGACTCTCTATCTCGCGTTTGACGCCCACCTCAACCTGTACTGGCAGCGGTTTTACGGCAGGCTCTTCGACGCGGTGCTCACCCCCCACCTTGCCCTGTTCGAAGCCCTGCCTCCGGAAGACAGGCTTTCCAACGTCTTCCGCCTTTTGCCGCCCGGCAGGCTGCTCCCCTGGCGTACGCACGCGAGCCGCCGCCACGCCCTCGCGTTCTGCGGCCGCCTTACAGCGGACCGTCCCGTGCGGACGAACATGATTTCCCTTCTGCAACGGCGTTTCGGCCTGGACCTGCGGCAGGAAATTTCGCAAGAAGCCATGTTCCGGCTTTACCGTGACACGCGCGTCATCCCCAACGAGGCCATCTGCTTCGAAGTCAATTGCCGCCTTTTTGAAGGCGCGTCCGCCGGAGCGGCGATGCTCACTCCGGATTGCGGCCCGGACCAGCAAGCGGCCTTCGCGGACGGCGAAGAAATACTTTTGTACCAGGACGGCCTCGACCTTTGCCTGAAAATCGCCTGGCTCCGCGACAATCCGGACAAAGCCGAAACCATGGGAAAGCGGGCGCACGCCAGGATACGGCGCGACCATCTGCCCGTGAACCGGGCCGCCCAGGTTCTGGATATTCTTCCCGCTCTCAGCCAGGCGCGCGCAACCGGGCCGGACGCGGCTACGGCGGCATGGCTCACCCGCCTCGAACGGACCACGTCCGGCGACCGGCACCACCCCGCATCCGCCTTGCTCATCCAAGGGGCGGCACTACCGCAAGTACCGGAAGTCCTCGCCGGGATGCTGCACCTTCTCGGCAGCCCCGCCCGCAAAGCGCCGGCCATGGAACTGGCGCGCCAACTCCTGGATACGGGAACCGCGTCATCCTCCGCCCTGTGCAACGCGGCCGCCTCGGCCTGCGCCCTGGCTCACGGCGACATGCCCCTGGCGCAAGATTTTTTCCGGCGGCAATTCCCGGGCTCGCCACCGCCGGAAACGCCCGCCGGCCTCTGTCTGGCCTGGGCCGAATCGGAACGCAAGGCCGGACGCGCGGTACGGCCCGGCTTCGCCTTCAGCCCTTCCGCCGGGCATCTCCCGGCCTGCGCCCGGGAGTTCCTCGTTTTCGCCCGCCACATAAGCCCCCGGGACCGGGCGGCGCTGGCAGCGGAGGAAGCTCAACTTCTCGCCCCCTTTCCGGCCTATGCCAACCACCGGCTCTCCCTCCTGGAATCTCTCCGCGACGCGCCAGGCGTCCCGGACACGCGCGAGATCGCAAGGCTCCTTCTCTTCTGTTGCCGGGTGGACGAGGGCCTGGCCCTTCTCGGCTCCGGCCGTGAAACCGGCGGGAACGCCTCCTGACCGTCCGCCAGGGGAGTGCCTTCGGACACGGAAGGCGGGTTCCGCGCGGAACAAAGAGTATCAAGGCATACATGAGCTTCGCGCGGCGCGAGCCTGGGGGTGTATCACGCCAAAACTGGGCCGCTGCCCGCGCCAGCTTCCCCTTGCGGCTTCCCACCCGCGCGCGTATACTCCGCAGTTGGAAAATCTGCCTCCCTTAGGAAAACACCGGGTCATATGCTGGAATATTTGCGCATCCGCGACCTCGCGCTCATCGAGGACATGGAGCTGGAGTTCGCCTCCGGCCTCAACGTGCTGACCGGCGAAACCGGGGCGGGCAAAAGTTTTATCCTCAAGGCCATCGGCTTTCTCACCGGCGACCGCCTGACCACCGACCTTGTGCGGCCCGGCAAGGAAAAGGCCGTGGCCGAGGCTTCCTTCGCCCTGCGGGACGGGGCCGAGCTTATCTTGCGGCGCGAACTCTCGGCCGAAACGGGCCGGAGCCGCATTTTCGCCAACGACAAGCTCATCTCCCAGGATGCGGTGCGCGATCTGCGCCCGTCCCTCATCCTGCATACCAGCCAGCATGGGCAGCAGCAGCTTTTACAGCCTTCGTTCCAGGCCGCGGTGCTCGATGATTTCATGAACAAGCCGGAGCTCCTCGCGGAGCGCGACGCGTGCCTCGCCTCGTTGCGCGCCTTGGCCGCGCGGCGCGAGCAACTCGACGCCCGGGCCGCCTCCCTCGCGGAAAAACGGGAAATTCTGGAATTTCAGCAGCAGGAAATCGAAAAGGTTAACCCGAAACCGGGCGAGGAGGAGGCCCTGGAAGCCGAACGCGAGGAAGCGAAGAACGCCGAACGCGTGCGTGAAGGCGTGGAGGAGGCCCTCTCCCTGCTGCGCGGCGACGGAGACGGCCCGAGCCTTCTTGACGGCCTCGCCCGGCTGGGCAAGGCCCTCGCGGCTCTCGCCCGGACGGACGAGAGTTTTTCGCCGGATCTCGAATCCCTGCGGGAACTGTATACCGGACTTTCGGACCTTGACGGAAGGCTTCGCCGCATGGGAACGCACACCGGCTCTTCCGCGGACACGGAACGCATAGAAGCGCGGCTTTTCGCCCTGGCCCAGCTTAAACGCAAGCTCCGCCGGTCTCTGGAGGAAATTCTCTCGTTGCGCGAGGCGATCGCCGAAAACATCTCGTTTCTGGATTCCTGTGAGTTGGACAGGAAACAGCTCACCAGGGAGGAATCGGCTCTTTGCGATACCCTGGGCGCGGTTCTCGCGCGGTTGAACCCCGCGCGGGAAGCCGCGGCTGTCGAACTGGCCGCCGCCTTGGAAGAAGAACTGCGCCACCTCGGTTTCTCGGAGCACGTCAGGGTGGAGTTCGCTTTCTCCCCCGCCCCGCTGCACCCGGGGCGCGAAGACTGCGCGGAACTGCGCGCCCGCATCCTCTGGCGCCCCAATCCCGGCCAGGCCCCCCAGCCCTTGGACAAAATAGCTTCCGGCGGCGAACTTTCGCGCTTTCTGCTGGCGCTCGTCTCGCTCATGAGCCAACGTTCCGCCGAGCAGCCGACCCTGATCTTCGACGAGGTCGATTCCGGCGTCGGCGGCCTGACGCTCGGCCGGGTGGCGGACAGGCTGGCCCAGCTCGCCGCCCGCCGCCAGCTCCTGCTCATTACCCACTGGCCGCAGCTCGCGGCCAAGGCCGGGCGCCATTTCCAGGTCCGCAAGGAAGTGCGCGGCAACGACACGTTCACCCTCTGCACCCGCCTCGATGAGCCCGGCCGCCGCGCCGAGCTTGTCCGCATGGCCGGAGGCGGCGAAATGGGGGACGCCCTCGCCCGGGAACTCATGGGGTGAGCGGGCATGTAGACCTTCTCTAGATTTTCCCGTTACATTCTAAGCCCCTTGTACTTTCGTACGCCTTGCTGTGTTATGTACCTCCACATTAACCATCGGGTGCCGCCGTTCTATGAAAGGAGCACCTGTACAGGAGGCAACCGTATGTCACAAAGCGTCATGAGGGTCATTGGTATGGGTGTTCTCACCCTGGCGATCGCGTTACCGCTCGGAGCATGTTCGAACGACTCCGTGTCCACGGCCGAAAAAAAGGTGGAAGTGGAGAAGAAGGCCCTGGAACTTGAAAAAGCGCAGGCGACCCAAAGCATCGAACAGCAAAAGGAAGTGCTGGACCAGGAGCAGAAACGCCTGACGGAAAAGGCCGAGGCCGAAAGGGACAAAGCCGAGCGGGCCATTGAAAAACAGCGCGCCGATCTTGAGCGGACCAAAGAGAGGGTCATGAAAGATGCGACCTCTCGGAGGGACGAACTCGTAAAAGAGTTCGACGCCCGCAAGGCCGAACTTGACAAGAAGATGGAAACGGTAGCCGACAAGGCCGCCGGAGAAAAGGACAAAATAGCTCAGGAAATCGCGGACGGGAAATCGGCCCTTGACGAGGAGCTCGGCCGCCGGCTGAAAGAACTGGAAGCCGACAGGGCGGCCCTCATCCACAGGGCCGAACGGGATTACGAAAGGGCGAAGAGCCAGAACGCCTCCATATCGGAGCTCGGATCCGAACCCGCCCCCCAGGAGCCGATGACAAACCAGGTTTCTTCGGACGGGCAGAGCCCTACCGTACGGTAAAGGAAACGGTTACGTACCACAGAGGATGCGGCGATCCGGCGTATCGAGGAAGCGACGCCGGATCGTTGTTATCCCTTGCCGGAAAACCGGATTGCCGGCAGGCCCACGCCATCCCGCGCGGCGGCCTTGACGAGCGCCTCAAATTCCGCCCGGGAATAGCGCACCCCTTCCACTTCGTAACTTTTGCACGCTAGGGGCCCCAGCTCCGTATCCCGCGTTTCCGATCGGCGGGGCAAGACCACCCGTTCAACGAACGAGCGGCGGATGCCCAGGGTGTGCGTGTGCCTGAAAAAGGCGGCCTGAACTTCTTCCAGGCGTCCGGGCAGGCAGATCGCCCGGAACACCCCGCCCGGCCTGTTCTTTTTCATGACCCCGGGCAGCCAGATGACGTCCACGGCCCCCGCTTCCTGAAGCATCGTGAACGCGTGCCCCAGTTCCTCGCCCGTCAGATGGTCGATATGGCTTTCCAGCACGACGACGGTTTCAATAGTGGCGTTTTCCATCTTTCCCCCGGTGCCGGTCGGATCGGGCCGCTCCACGGAACCGCGCGGGCACGCCCGACGCTTCAGTATACCTTGCGTTCCGAAAATCCCCGGCCCAGCACGTTGAACGTGTTTTCAATAATCAGGAACGCCTTGGGGTCTATCCTGTAGACGAGCTCTTCCAGGCGCTTGAGCTGGTAGTTATGCACGACGGTCAGGATAACGTACCGTTCCTGGTTGGTATACGCGCCCTTGGTGTACAGGTAGGTCACGCCGCGGTGCAGCTTTTCCAGTATCTCGTGGGAAATCCGCTCCGCGTTGTCCGATATGATGAACGCAACCTTGCGCTGGTTGGTGAACTCCATGGAGTAGTCGACGATCCCGGAAAGAACGTACACCAGGATTATGGAATACAGAACGGTGTTCAAGTCCCGGTAAACCAGCGCGAAGCAGAACAGGATGATGTTGAATACCAGGCTGAAACCGCCGATCTTGATATTATACCGTTGGTGCAGCACCATGGAAATCATGGTCAGCCCCCCGTCCGACCCGAGGGAGCGCAGCATGATGCCGCTGCCTATCCCGCAGGTCGTGCCCGCCGCGATCGCGGCGAGCAAAGGATTGTCCACCGGGGCCGCGAAGGTGATGAACTGGGCCGCGACCGTGGTCACGGCCGTGCCGTAGATGCTGTAGAGCATGAACCGGCGGCTGAGCCCCAGCCAGGCGAAAATGACCACCGGAATGCATAACAGCGCGTACCAGGCGGCAACGGTCATCCAGCCCGTCTGGTAGAAAATCAGCATACTGACCCCGAAGATACCGCCGGAAATAAGTTCGTGCGGCACGGCGAAAGCCGTGAGGCCGAAGGCGTAAATCGTTCCGCCAACCGTCAGGAGCATGATGTTCCACGGAACGCTCATCGTGATTTTGCGAAAATCTCTTGTCGGCATTTCTGTCTCCGGTCACTCGCCCTCCCGCCGGGAAAGACGGGCGAAGGCCTGTTGATGGCGCGTGTGTACCGCACGCCGTCGCCATGGTCCATCGAACCCTACCGTGTATCTTGATGGATCATACCTGTTTTTATCATTAGACAAAGACGGCCCGTGTGACTATGGTTACCTAGCTTGAATTCTATCCGTGTTTATGTCAAACTCTAAGTCATTATTATTGTTATTATGCCGTGCGCATTGAGAATAACCTCAAGGAGGGTTGGCACCAATGGCTGACGTAAATTTCCAGGGAAAAAATTTTGAGGTGGACGAAGACGGCTTCCTTCTTCGTTTTGAAGACTGGTGTCCCGAATGGGTTGAGTATGTTAAGGAATCCGAAGGTATTGCGGATATCACCGACGAACACCGGAAGGTCGTCGACTTCCTCCAGGATTATTATAAGAAAAACGGCATCGCTCCGATGGTCCGGATATTGTCCAAGAACACCGGGTTCAAACTGAAAGAGATTTACGAGCTGTTCCCTTCCGGACCCGGAAAAGGCGCCTGCAAAATGGCGGGCCTGCCCAAACCGACCGGTTGCGTGTAACGGTTTCCCCAGATCGCAACAAGAACGGCGAACCCGGGTTCGCCGTTCTTGTTGCGATCTGGGAACAAACGGGAGAGGCTAATCGCGCACGGCGTCGATAATCTCCGCCAGAACCGCGTCGGCCTTATCCGCCGGCACCTGGCACGTGCCCACCCGGACGTGGCCGCCCCCGCCGTACCGCAACATGAGCTTGCCGATATCCGCCTTGCTCGACCGGTTGAGAATCGAGTGCCCAACGGCCAGAACGACGCGTTGTTTTTTATACCCCCACATCACCTGAATGCTCACGTTGCAATCCGGGAACATGGCATAGGCGGTAAACCGGTTGCCGGTATACAGTTCCTCCCGCCGCCTGAGGTCCGTGACGAGAACGTTCCCCTCCCGCCGCGAGCATTGCTCGAGCATTCCCCTGAACTGGGCTTCCTGGGCGAAATACCGCCCGCACCGTTCCGCGACGTCGGGAAGGGCCAGCACCTCGTCCGCGGGCATCGCCGCGCAGGCATCGATCAGTTTCACCATCAAATCATAGGGACTCAGGGCGAAACCGGACTGGTTCTGCATCCCCGTTCGCGGGTCCATGATAAAACCGAGCAGTATCCAGCCCTTGGGATTATTGACGTCGTCCACGTGCAACATCCCGCTGTCAACCTTGTCGACAGCCTCCAGGAGGCTGTCGAGGTGCGCCGAAAATTTCGCATGGCCTCCGAAATACTCCCAGACCACCCTGGCGCAGCTCGGCGCGACCTTCACCAAACCCTCGACGGCCACGGTCCCGACGCGGTCCAGCTCGCTGGAGTGATGGTCGAACCACATGCCGCAGCCCGGCGCGTACGCAACGTTGGCCAATATATCATTTTTGTCCACGGGGAAAAGTCCGTCCTGCAAGTCCTTGGGATGCACGAAGGCATAGCGGTCCACAAGACCTTCGGACTTTAACAACACGCCGCACACGAGTCCGTCAAAATCAGAGCGGGTAACGAGACGCATACATCACCTCTGGTTTTGGCTGGCGAAAGACAGCCGCAACATTGTACCGGGTTGCAATACCCTAGCGTTACATGCGGAGAAAAACAAGGATTAGCAAAAAAAACTTTCCCCGGATGCCGCTCAAAAACCGCCGCCGCCATACCATGCCGGAAAACCGCGATAACAACCGTTGCAACCCGTTTTTCTTCAAAGTCTAGATTTTTTCTTGATTCTTCGCCGGCTATTCTGTATGGTGAGCCGTACAAGGTGGAATATGCCATCGTCGTGGTCATGCGTCCGGCACAGGCCGGAAAACGGCGTTTCCGCCATACAATGCACAGG
>JAJBSY010000235.1 GCA_020861205.1 Deltaproteobacteria bacterium
ATCCCGGACTGGGATACGGCGGATCATGCTTTCCCAAGGACGTCAAGGCCTTGATCCATACGGCCAGGGATTCCGGCGTCAAACCGGCGTTGCTTGAGTCCGTAGAGGCCGTGAACGCCCGCCAGAAGGTTGCCATGGCCCATCGTATCGCCGCGTATTTCGACGACAAGGGCGGCGTGAAAGGGAAAAAACTGGCCATGTGGGGCCTGGCCTTCAAGGCGAATACCGACGACATGCGGGAAGCCGCCGCGTTGAGCATCATCCGGGAGCTGACAGCCAAGGGAATGCGGATCGCGGCCTTTGATCCGGTCGCCATGGAAAACGCCGGGAAGGTTCTGGGCGACAATCCCCTTGTTTCGTTCGCGCCTTCGCAGTACGAAGCGCTTGACGGCGCGGACGCCTTGCTGGTCGTTACGGAATGGAACCAGTTCCGGACGCCGGATTTCGCGGGCATTAAAGCGGCGCTTACCCACTCCGTTATTTTTGACGGCCGCAACTTGTATGCGCCGTCCGCCCTTGAAGCGATGGGTTTTACCTATATCTGTGTGGGACGGTAGCGTTTCCATGCCGGGGCTTGCTCAAAAAGAGAAAACCTGTCACTAAAGAAATATACTATTGTGCCGATTCATGAACAACATACGGTTACACTGTTATCGCGATTGTCGCCGGCGGCGCGTTCGGATCGATTCTAACAAGCACTGTGCCCAAGGCGGATGCCGTCGGCTTGGCATGTTTTCCTGTTTCCTAGGGGGATAATGGATGGAACAGACACAAAGAAAAGATGATGAACTGTTGCAGTTGGTGACGTTCAGCATCGGCGAAGAGGAATTCGGGGTCGATATCCTGAAGGTGCAGGAGATTATCCGTACCATGGAGATCACCAAGGTTCCGCGTGCCCAGGACTTCGTTGAAGGCGTCATCAATTTGCGCGGCAAGGTCATTCCCATTATCGACCTGCGCCGCCGCTTCGGTTTCTCGTCAAAGGAACATGACAAGCATACCAGGATCATCGTTATTGAAATTAACAACATGATCGTAGGGTTCGTCGTGGATTCCGTATCCGAGGTGCTGCGAATTCCGGCGGCCACGGTCGAGCCGCCGCCACCGGTGGTAGCGGGCGTGGAATCCGAATACATCAGCGGTGTCGGCAAGCTGGAAGACCGTCTGCTTATCCTGCTCGACCTGGACAAGCTGTTATCGGGCGAGGATATGGAAGCCCTGACGCAGATGTAGCCGCAAACCTCTATTTTTGAAAAGCCGTTCCCTTCGGAACGGCTTTTCCCATTTTTACACTGGACGCTGGCGCTGCCGGAAGGATATAGAAGTCATCCGGCGCCCGGTCGTGGGCGACAGACCGTGACGACAGGAGAGTTTCGTGTCATTTGACGCTTTGATCGGCAGTCTTCTGGGTGGGACGAAAAAGGCGGTACACATCAGCAGGTCCGGGGCGGCAACCCGGGCCAGGCTGGCGGCGCGTCTTTTGTCCCGCGGACGGAACGTCGCGCTGGTCATCCGGGACGGCCGGGAACTAACCACCTGCCGCGCGCTCATCCGCCTGTTTCTCGCCGAGCATTCCGCCACGGAAACCTTTCAAGGCCAGCCTGTCTGGGACGACCCGGTTCTTGTTTTACCTCCGTTCAGCCCCGGGCAGAAAAGTCCGGTCTACTGGGCGGATCGCATGGCGGCCCTGTACGCCCTGAGCCGGAAAAACGGCCCAGTGCCCATCCTGATCCCTGTCGAGGGCTTTCTTCCGTACCTTCCTCCGGCCGATTTTTTCGTCAACCACGAGCTTCGCCTCGGCAAGGGCATGGACATGGACCCGGAGCTGGTTCTGGAACAGCTGGTGGGCTGGGGCTACACCCGCGTTCCCATGGTGTCTTCCCCCGGCGAAATCGCCATGCGCGGCGACATTTTGGATATTGCCTGCCCGGGATACCCGCGTCCGGTCCGCCTTGAATTTTTCGGCGATACGCTGGACGATATCCGTATCTTCGACGCCGCGACGCAACGCTCCCTGGCCGACATCGCCGAAGTGACGCTTCTCCCGGTGACGCCTTTCCTGCTGGACGGGGAGGGGGTTTCGCTGTCCGACGGGTACTGGACGGAATTGTTGCGCGGCGGTGCAATCGATGACGAGGATATCCGCATTCTCCGGAGGGTTGCGCAAAGCGGCGGTAAGGAGCTTTTGCCGGGGATGGCGTTCCCGAATGCGAGCCGTCTGGACGACTGGTTGCCGCAAGACTGTATATTCCTTCTGCCGGACGCTCAAAATATGGCCCAGGGCGTAAAGGAAATCGCCGTTACCTGGGAGATGCACCTGGACGAGGACCGGGAAAGCATCGGCCTGAACCAGCCCGGCAGGCGTGTCCTGCAAAAGCCCGCCGAGGTTCTCGCGTCCATCGAGACCCGGGACCGCGCCTATTTTGAAGAGCTGGTGGTGGGGATGGCCGCCGAGAGCGAGGACCTGCCTGAACGGACCATCCATTCCTTTCAGGAACTTTTCCCGTCCCCGGCGGATATGGAAAGGCCCTGGCAACGCCTCGTGGCGTCCATGCGCGAATGGTCTTCGACCAAAAGCGGGGGAGAATTCGACCGCGTTCTGCTGGCCTTCGCCACGGAACGGGGCAGGGCGAAATTTTTGGCCCTGGCGGAGCAGGACGGCATCCGCCCGCAGCTCCGGTACACCCCGGAGGGGAAAGGGCTCTTCGCGCTGGTTTCTCCCTTCAGGGGCGGCGCGCATCTGGTTTGGGACCGGACGCTCATCCTCGGTGAAGATGTGCTGCAACCCCGTTCGGAGCGAGCCGCGCGGCGCGGCGCGACCGATGCCTTCCGCGGGCTGGAACGCTACGACGACCTCAGGGACGGCGACCTTCTCGTCCACCGCGACTATGGCCTTGGGCGCTTCGCGGGACTGCATCACATGGATCTCGGCGGCGTTTCCAACGATTATATGCTGCTTGTGTACGCGGGCGACGATAAACTGTACCTGCCCGTCGACCGGATGGCGCTTGTGCAGCGTTACAAGGCTCCGGACGGCGCCGTGGCGGCTCCGGACAGGCTGGGCGGCACCCAGTGGTTTTCCAGCAAGGAAAAGGCCAGGAAGGCCATTGAGAAAATCGCCGGGGATCTGGTGGAGATGTATGCGTACCGCAAGGTAGCCAAGGGGTTCGCCTATCACCCCGTCAGCGAAATGTACCGAGAATTCGAGGCGTCTTTCGGTTTCGAAGAAACGCCGGACCAGGCAAAAGCGATCCAGGATGTCCTTTCGGACATGGAAAAGTCCGAACCGATGGACCGCCTTGTCTGCGGCGACGTCGGTTTCGGCAAGACGGAAGTCGCCATGCGTGCGAGCTTCCGGGCGGCCCTTGAAGGGCGTCAGGTCGCTTTGCTGTGTCCCACGACCATCCTTGCGGAGCAGCACTTCCAGACGTTTAAAGCCCGTCTGGCGAATTTTCCCGTGAACGTGGCCATGCTGTCACGTTTCGTGCCGGCCGCCAAGCAGAAGGAAGTTCTGGCAGCGGCGGCGAAGGGTCAGGTCGATATCCTTATCGGCACGCACCGGCTGTTGTCCAAGGACGTGGCCCTTCCCAACCTCGGGCTGCTGGTTCTGGACGAGGAGCAACGGTTCGGCGTGCGCCACAAGGAACGGTTGAAGCAGCTCCGGAAGAACGTGGATGTACTCACGCTCACGGCCACGCCGATTCCGCGCACCTTGCAGCTGTCTCTTTCCGGCATCCGGGAGCTTTCGGTCATCGAGACCCCGCCTCCGGACAGGAAGCCCGTTACGACCGCCATTATCAATCGTCAGGACGAAACCCTTAAAGCGATACTTGAACGGGAGCTGGCGCGAAAAGGGCAGGTGTTCTGGGTTTACAACCGGGTGCAAGGCCTTGAACGTGTCGCGGAATATGTGCGGAAACTCGTTCCCGGCGCGCGGGTGGGCATGGCGCACGGCCAGATGCCGGAGCGCGGCCTTGAGGACACCATGCACAAATTCTGGCATGGAGAGTTGGACGTGCTGGTATGCACGGCCATTATCGAATCCGGGCTGGATTTTCCCAGGGCGAACACGCTTATCGTGGACCAGGCCCAGCTTTTCGGGTTGGGACAGCTTTACCAGTTGCGCGGGCGCGTCGGCCGGTCCGACATTCAGGCCTTCGCGGTCTTCGTCGTCAACGACGTGGACAAACTGGCCGAACAGTCGCGGCAGAGACTGCGGATTATTTTGGACCTCGACTATCTCGGCGCGGGCTTCCAGGTCGCCATGGAGGATTTGCGGCTTCGGGGAACCGGAAACATCCTCGGCGAATCCCAATCCGGGCATATGACGCGCCTCGGGCTTGATCTTTTCCTCGAAATGCTGGAGGAGGCCGTCGCCAAGCTCAAGGGCGGGCATGTGGAGGAAGAGGTTGTTACGGAAATAACCCTCGGGGTTGTCGCGCATATACCGGACGACTATATCGAGGACCCCAAGACCAGGCTTCAATATTATAAATCGCTGTCTTCCGCTGTGGACGGACTGGCCCAGCAGGATATAGAGTTGGAGATGCGTGACCGGTTCGGTCCCTGGCCGGAGCCGGTGGCCAACTTTTTGGCCGTCCTGGTATTCAAGCGTTTTCTTGGCGGCCTGGGCGCGCTTAAGGCGGACTTGCACGGCGACCGCGTCCGGTTGAGCTTTGCGGAAAACTCCAAGGTTCTCGATCCGGAAAAACTCATCGCGTGGGTTACCGCCGCGCCGGACAGGGCGCGGTTCATCCCCCCGGCCGGGCTTGAGGTCATGCTGCCTCCCGGAACGGTCAGCGAGCAACTATCGTTTGTCCGGACGGAACTTTCCGCTTTGCGGCAAACGGCAACCGGAGACAACCGGTAATGATCAACTCTCCGAATTTTTCACGCTCTTTCGCCTGGCCGGTTCTCCTGTTGTTGCTAGTGCTGGGCGCCTTCGGATGCAAGGACGACGTCTGGCGGGGGCAGGTCGCCACGGTCAACGGCAGTCCCATCACCCTGGACCAGGTGGCCGCGCTCAGAAACAGCACCTATTTCGACTGGTCTTCCCCCTCCGTCGCCGAACTCGACGTCATGCGCAAGCAATACGGGGATGCGTTGACCAGCCTGATCGCGGTGGAGCTCGTCAAGCAGCACCTCGACAAGAAGAAGCTTTCCGTGACCCCGGAAGAAGTCCTCGCGGAGGAAAACCGCATCCGCGCGGATTATCTGGCCGGTACTTTCGATGATGTTCTTACCAGTGAAGCCATCGATCTTGAGACGTGGCGGTTTCTTCTGCACAACCATCTTTCCGTGCAGCAATTCCTCAACAAGGTTCTCCGGCCGGACATCGCCGTTACCCCGGAAGAGGCCGACGCTTACCTGAAGGCGCACCCCTCCGAGTTTGTCCGCCCGCCCTGGGCCTATTTCTTCCTCGTTACCGGAACCGACAAGAAAGCCGTGGAGGCCTGCTCCCGGGACCTTGATGAAGACGGTGATCCCGTGGCCGTGCAGGAGCGCCATCCCGAAGCCCTCATCCGCACGGTCCGGTTGGATATAAAGCGCCTGGATCCGGACTTGGGAAAGGTTGTGGCGCAACTCCATCCGGGTGATCTTTCCCCTGTGTTCGCAATGAGGGGAGAATTTTACCAGGTACTCCTCCTGGAACTGCTTCCGGAGCGCCAGGCGGAACCGGGCGAAGCCTACCTGTACATCGCGGAAATCCTTGTGGCTGAAAAATTGCAGGTCGCCTACAACAAGTGGATCCGCAACAGGATGCAGAAGGCTTCCATCAAGGTGGCCGAACAGCTTCTGCCGCATTTGCGCGATGCTTCGGCCCCCTAAGGGCCCGCGCCGGAAGCGGGGCTCCCCTGTCTGTCCCGGGAAAATCGTTCGCCCGGCATACGGCGGCTATGGATCGCGACCTTGCAAGATACAGGGAAACAGCGTAAAAAAATTACTTTATGAATTGGCCGGCGGGCTCACATTCCGCACTTTGACGGGCAAGGAGTTACTTTTGAAAAATATTTGTCGTTGCCTTGTGACGGTGATTTTTATGGCAATGCCTCTCTCTTCTTTCGCGGCGGAAGACGGTCTTCCCGAAAGAGTCGTTTTGAACAAAATCGCGGCCGTGGTGAACGGCGAAATAATCACCTTGCACGAGTTACGCCAGCAGGCTGGCGCCGAGTTTATACGTTCGGGGATCAATCCTTCCGACCCCGCTTCCCGAGGGCAGGTCGACATGATCATGAGCAAAGTGCTCTCCGTCATGGTTGACGACATGCTTTTGCGGCAGGAGGCCGAACGCCTGCAAATCAAGGTTTCGGACTCGGATGTGGAGAACGAGTTGCGCAAGCTCGTGCAGCGGAACCAGATGAGCATGAAGGAATTCGAGACTCGTCTGGCCGCTCAGGGCGGCACCATCGATATGCTCAAGGGTCACCTGCGGAACAATATTTTAAGCCAGCGCATCATCTCGATCCAGATCGCCCGCAAGAGCGTTGTGACCGAAGAGGAAGTCAAGGCTTACTATGAAGAGCACCAGACCGATTTCGCCGCGGAACGGTCCGTGGATTTTTCCCTGATCGTTTTTTCGCCGACCGCGAACTCCGACGAGGTCTATGAAAACATCAGGAACGGTTCGCTCTCGTTTGAAGAGGCCGCGAAAAAGTATTCGGAAGGCCCCTCGCCGGATAACGGCGGCAATCTCGGGATGATCAAGTGGGATGACCTGGCCGCTCCTTTCAAAGCACAGATCGTGCAGCTCAAAAACGGCGAGATCAGCCCGATCTTTCAAACCAACTCCCGGAACTGTCTTATCAAGCTCAACGGCTCCACCAGCGGCCGCAGCATGACGCTGGAAGAGGCGACGCCGGAGATAGAACGCATTTTACGCGAACCGAGGCTCCAGGAACGGTTTACGGAATATACCGAACAATTGCGGAGCAGGGCGGTAATTGATATCCGATTATAGCAACTTGTTTCAGGAGAGCACCGACGCGGAGGAATGCATGACGCCACAGGAGTTCGGAGAACTTATTCGCGCGCACCGTGAGGCAAAGGGGTTCAGCATCGAGGAACTGGCCTTGCGTTTTAAGCTTTCGGTACACACCGTCCGCGGGATTGAAGAGGGCGTCCTCGATAACATGCCGCATGTGGTGTATGCCAAGGGCTTTGTGCGCGCATACGCCCAGGCGGTGGATGTTCCGCCGGAAGACCTGGGCGCCGGACTTGCGGTGCTGTTCCCGGAAGAGGAAACCGAGGATATTCCCGCCGCTCCCGGACCTGTCGGCCGGAGCGCTTCAAGGTCGGAACGACCCGGACGTTTGGGCGGCATCCTGGCGGCCGTGCTTGTGCTCCTTTTGCTCATCGGCGGTGGTTTGTACGCGTTCAGCCAAATCGATACGCTGAAGGATTTTACGTCTCGCACCGTTTCCTTTTTTTCAGGAACAACAGATCCCTCTTCCGTCGATGATCCCGGTGCCCGCTCTCCCGCAACCGAGAACGGAGCCTCTTCCAGCATATCCACTCCGGCCGCCTCTGTAAACGCTCCCACGGAACCCGCGCCGGCCCCGGAGACTCAGGGAACGGAGCCGGCTCCGACACCGTCAGCGGACCGGGACGCGGCTTTAGCCACCCCGGCCGTACCGCCGGTCACCCCGGAACCGGAGCAAACGGTACCCCCGCAAACGGTTCCCGTCGCCCCTGCACCGTCCGTGGCCGCCGACGAAGTGGAGCCATTGCCCGTTGAGGGTAAGCAGGTCGGCATTGAAGCGACGGAGGAGTGCTGGGTCCAGGTATCGGTGGACGGCGGCGGTTCGCGGACTTTTACCGTCTACCCGGGTGAAACTTCCGTTCTTCCCTATAAGAACAGGCTGACCCTTGTACTCGGCAACGCGGGGGGCGTCAGCCTTACGCATAACGGCAAGCCGTTCACGATCGATGCCCGCCGCAATGAAAAACGAACCCTGTCCTTTCAATGACCGTGGACATGGAATTTACCGACAGGGTGCTCATCCTGCGCGTTGGGCGGTTTCGTGAAACGGACCTTTGGGTCCGTTTTCTTTCACCGAAGAGGGGGCTTATGTCGGCCTTCGCCTTCGGCGGGTCGCGCAGCCGCCGCCGCTTTTCCGGCTGCCTGGACCTGTTCAACGAGGTTTTTTTCAGCGTCAAGACGACCCGGAACGGGTTGTACAACGCGCTCCAGGAAGGCGTTCTCGTGCGCGCGCCGAGGAAGTTGCGGGATGACTGGCACCGTTTGGGGATAGCCGCCAATTGCGCCAAGTTCGTTGAAGCCTTCGGCATTGCTCCGGACGGGGCGGCAAAGGCGCATACCGCGCTGACCGAAATGCTGGAACTTCTCGAATGCGACGCGCCGCCATTGTCGAACCTGCCCTTGCTTTTCCGCGCGAAGATCGCGTTCGACCAGGGATACGCCCTAGATGTGGGCCGTTGCTCCCGGTGCGGCGCGGCGTTGCCGCACTTTCCCCATGCCGGGTTTTCCGTGCGGGAAGGGGGATTCTTTTGCGCCGCCTGCATGGACGGGGAACGGTCGGGAAAATTTCTGTCCGTTGGGCATGAAA
>JAJBSY010000157.1 GCA_020861205.1 Deltaproteobacteria bacterium
ATAAGGCGGGGAACGCATGGATACTCGCCTCGTTTTCGCGCGGACCGCCGTCCTTTGCCTGGTCCTGGCTCTTTTCCTATCGGCCGTCGCGGGCTGTTCCGGGGACGAACCGGAAGAACGAAACGCCTTCATCGCGCTGCTGCGCGAAAAGGTGTTGCCCCAAAAAGGCGTCTCGCTTCCCGTGCTTGCCGGCGCGGAAAAAGCCGCCATAGGTAGATACGCCGAACACTACGCCCTCCTGCAATCGTTCCAGGCGACGCTGTCCGGTGAAACGGGCAAAAATGCCGGGGAACTGCTCGTTCTCGCCGAGTTCGAGGATTTCGCCGCTCTCGCAAGCGCGGAAAAATCGTTGAAAAAAGCCGCCGGAGAAGCCGAAAAACTCTGTAACCTCGTGGATTCCCTGAAGCGGAAAACGGATAAAAAGAAGGCGGAACTCTCCGTTCCCGAGGACCTCGCTCCCGCGTACGATGCCGCTTACGCGAAAATAGTAACCCGCCCGGGCGAGGCGACGTCCCGGATGTTCGCCGCCGTGCGCGCCACCTTCGCGAGCATCCTCGACCTGCTTGATTTCATCAACTCCCGCAGCCGGGATATGGAAATAGACGGCAAAAACATCAACCTGAAGAATCCCGCTCTCCAGGACGAATTGAACGCCAAGATGGTCGCCGTGCGCGAAAAATCGCAGGCCCTGACCGAGGCGTACACCGAAATGATGCGAATCATGATGCAGTGAACGGTTCCGGCCGCGCCGCATCCCGGCGGCGGCCGGTACCCTGTTGGCGGCGCGCCGCCGGCCACGGGTGATGCCCGCGATGCAGGCGTCGCGCCCCGCGCGGGGCTTCCCGTGGCGGCACTCGTTTTCCCAGGAGTCTGATGCGTGGCGACGCTTTCCCTGCCACAAAGAGAGCTTGACGCAGCGGCGCCTTTCCCCGCCGGTATCTGTTCCCGGCCGGCGCCCTCTTCCGTCCTTCCTTTCAGCCCGTTGTTGTTCCGGCAAGTCTGCCTCCTGGCGGCCATAGCCGGCATGGCGGCCTTCCGGTACCCGGCGCACGGGTCGCTGGCATGGCTGCTGCTGGCCCTCTTCACGCTGCGCGATGCGGACCGCCGGAAGATCCTCCTGTTTACGGCGGCTTTCGCGGCGGGATGCCTTTTCGCCTTCGCGACGGCGAACGCGCCCTTGCGGCCCACGGAACTTCCCGGATGGGTCCGGGCCGCCACCACCCCTGACGGCAAGCGATCCGACGAGCGGTATGCCGACGGCGCGGCCGTGGCGGGAACCGTCCTGGAAAATACCGCCCTTGCGGGCCGCCGGTCGCGCCTTGTATTGGGAAACGTACACGCCACGGGGGAATCGGACCCGCTCCCGGGCAACCTGGTGCTGACCTGGCAGGACCCGCCGCCGGACCTGGCCGAAGCCGGACCGGGACAAAAGCTCACCGCGACCCTGCGTATCCGCGAAATCAGGGGCTTCGCCAACCCCGGCGTCTGGGAGTCCGAGCGGTACTGGCGGGACCGGGGGGCCTATTTTAGAAGTTGGAGCAAAGGAGACGGAACAAGGAACGGGAAAAACCCATCCTATGCGCTTACCGGAGAACCCTCGCGCTTGTGGAGAATGCGGACCGGTTTGCGCAACGCGGTTCTCGCCGCCCTCGCGGGGCCCGGCGGTGATGCGGGCTCCATAACCCAGGCGGGAGCCGTCATCCCGGCCCTGCTTTTCGGCGACCGCTCCCTGTGCGCGCCGGAAACCCTCGACCGGGTAGCCAGGGCGACGCTGGCCCACTCCCTGGCTCTTTCCGGCATGCACATGGGGTTCGCGGCGGGGCTCGGCTACGGCGCGGCCTACCTGCTGAGCTTTCTCTTTCCTTCGCTCTTCCTGCGCCTGCCGCGCCAGAAGGCCGGCATTCTCTGCGCCGTCCCGCTATGCCTCTGCTACCTGTGGATCGGCGGGGCGCCGCCGTCCCTCGTCCGGGCCGCCCTTATGCTCCTTTTCTGGGGCGCCCTTCTGTGGGCGAACCGCCCGAAAGTGCTTGTCGACGGGCTGCTCTGGGCCGTCGCGCTCATCCTGGTCTTCTCCCCGGCCGCGCTTTTCGACATCCGGCTCCAACTCTCCGCCGTCAGCGTGGCCGGGATCGCGCTGGCGGGCCCGTTGCTCGGCGCACTCGCCCGGCACTCCCCGCGTCCTTTCGCGGGAAGGCTGCGAAACCGCCTGCGCGGCGTTCTTCTGGTCACCGCGGGCATGGCCGTGGTCTCGGTCGCGGCCCAGGCGGCCGTGCTGCCCCTTGTTCTGGACGCCTTTCCCGGTACCGGGCTCTGGTTTCCCCTGAACCTCGTCTGGCTGCCGGTCCTGGGGATGTGGGTCATGCCCGCCTCCTTCGCGGGCCTGGCCCTGACCGCCAGCGGCTTCACACACGCGGCGTCCTGCCTTTTCACCCTGGCCCAGATCCCCTGCCAGGGCCTTTTCCTTCTGCTGGAAGCCATGGAAGGCGCGGGCCTCCTTATCGCGCCGGTAGCGCTCCGTCCGGCGTTTCCGGCCATGGCGGGCTACTGGCTGCTTCTGCTGCTCGTCCCGGCCGTCCTATCGGCGCGCGCCTTCTCCCGCCGGACCGCCGCGCTTTTCTGCCTGGGGCTCCTGCTCGCCGCCGTCCCCTCTCTTTCCCCCACGGCCGCGACGCCGGGAGATTGGGTCCGGTTGCAGCTGATCGACGTGGGACAGGGTCAGGCCGCCCTGCTTTCCTGGCACAGCCGGGGGGAGCGCGGCAGGATCCTCGTGGACGGCGGCGGGTTCGCCTCGCCCTTTTTCGACGTCGGGCGGCAGGTGGTTACGCCCGCCCTCACGGACAACCAGGCTCCCCGTCTCGACTGGATCGTCAACACGCATCCCGATACGGATCATCTCCAGGGCCTGCTTTTCCCGCTCGCCGGTTTTTCGGTCGGCCATTTCGCAACCGGGCCCGGCACGTTCGGCCACGGGACGGCCGTGAAGCCGACACGGTCCGTTACGCTGCGCGATGCAATCCTGCGGCGGCGCGACATGACGCCCGCGATCTGGCAGGCGGGCGACGTCATCACCCTGGCTCCGGATCTCATGCTCCAGGTGCTGCACCCCGGCGAAGCGCCAGGGCCGCTTTCCGCCAACAACAGCGCTCTTGTTCTCCGTCCCGTCTGGCGGGGCAGGCCCCTGGCTCTTCTTTGCGGCGACCTGGAGCGCAGGGGGCTCGCCACGCTCCTCCGCCAAAACGTGCCGCTTGACGCGGACGTGCTCGTTTTGCCGCACCACGGATCGGCCGGGAGCTTCAGCCCCGGGCTGTATGACGCCGTTTCGCCCAGGCTGGCCCTCGCGGCCTGCGGGTATGCCAACACCTGGCATTTCCCGGCGAAGACGATCGTAAAAGCCCTGGCGGCCAGGCGCATACCGCTGGAAACCACTGCGGACAGAGGGCAGATAGCCGTCACTTGGGACGAACATTTCGGGATGCACACTTCGTTCGCCCGGGAGTAAACGCCGGTTCGCGAAACCCTTCGCGGGTAGGGAAAACGAGCGGCCCGCCAGGCGGGCCGCTCGGAATGCGACATACCGGATTCACGCGCCTTTCAATCCCGTCGGGCCGCGCCGGTTGCCCGCCGCCGAAGCGCTCGGGCCGCGTCGACCATCAAGCTGGATCGGGCTCGCGGGCGGCGCTCCGCGTTCGGAACAGGTTGGCGCTACTTTGCGAACAGATAGGCGTATTTGGCGGCCATGCCGTCGGTGCGCTCGGCCAGCGTGGCCACCAGGCTGTCCAGGTCCTCGGGGACAACGAGCCCCACTTCCCTGGCAAGCAGGAAACTCAGGGTGCCGTCAGCCTGGGAGAAAGCCCAGGTAACACTGTAGGCGGAAGCGATATGGGGCCGGGAGGGGAATTCGGCCGTGGTGGAAAGCAGCACCTTGATTTTCGGGCCGTCTTTCTCCGTCAGGGTAAACAGGGAACTGGTATTGAAGGTCCCTTTGAGCTGGAAGGCCAGTTTCGCGCCAAGCGTGTCCGTGCCTTCATGTTCCACCATCACCGCGGTGGTACGGTCAGCCTGGATAACGGCCGGTTTGTCCGCCACGGGGTTGGCGACGGCCGGCTGCGCGTCTCCGGACTGGGCCGCGAAAACGGGGAAGGCGGCAAACAGGCCCAGGGTGGCGACGAGGCCGAAAAACACTATACGCTTGCGCATGGCAGTCTCCTTGATCCGGTATTCATAGCGCGAGTCGAGGGAAAAAGCCAAGGGGTCATTTCTCAATGCGGCCTAAGCGCCCGTCAGACCACGACGGCTTCAAACCAATATATTTCCGTATCCGGATCGTGCCACGCATCGGCCGGCAGTCCCGCTTTCCGGCAGGTCTGATCCAGAAAGGTCTCCCTGTCCCATTCCCACTCCACCGGCACCTGGGGCAGGAGCAACCCCTGCCGCCCTTCCCGGCGCATGATAAGCCCGTGCCGGCCTACCTCGACCCGGGTAGGATCCTCGCACCGCGTGATGGGTCCGATCACGGAAACCTCCACCTCGAGGTCGTTGAATTCGCTCAAGAGCAGCGGCGGGAAGCGGGAATCATGGAACGCGGCGGCCTCGGCCATCTCACCCACGGTAACGTAAAGCGGCTCGCTGCTGGCGATCCTTCCTATGCAGCCACGCAACAATCCGTTGCGTTTCAACGTGACGAAAACACCAAGTTTTTCATGCAAGGCACCGGGGGGCGGCGGCGCCATGGCCCCCACCTTCTGATCGCGCAGCACCAGGTCGATACGCGACCGCACGGCATCAAGCAGATACTGGCGTTCTTCCTGGGAAACCGACAGCCTGAATGTGTCGTCCATATATCCTCCCGCGGCGGACCCGCCATGCGCGGCAGGACCCTCCGCCATAAAACGGCCCGAGGAACGCGGGGGACGGATTCCCCCCACTAATCGTAATATACGTATCTTGTTACAGTCTGGCAAGCAAGCCGCTCCAGTTTGCTACTTCGTCAGGCTCTTCCCGCGCGAAGCCCACGTATGTCTTGTTACTCTTAGCTCCGTCCGGATTCGCCTTCCTTGTCTGAAGTCATGGGGGGCTGGCTTTCATCCCCCCGCGCATAAAGACTGTTTGCCGCCCGCAACCAACCGGGATATAAGACCTCCATGCCCGTAACCACCAAAGCACTTTCTTCCTCTCCGCGGCCCGTACCCGGAACGTTTTCCGTCACGGCGACGGACGGCTCCGCCCGCGCCGGGGTGTTGCACACCGGCCACGGCGCCGTGCCCACCCCCATTTTCATGCCCGTGGGAACCGTGGGGTCCGTCAAGGCGGTCGCCCCCGACGACCTCCACGCCCTGGACGCCAAAATAATCCTCGGCAATACCTACCACCTCTATCTCAGGCCCGGTGACGACCTGGTGGCCAGGCGCGGCGGGTTACACGCCTTCGCCGCGTGGGACAGGCCCATCCTTACGGACAGCGGCGGTTTCCAGGCCTTCAGCCTGTCGGATTTGCGGAAAATCAGCGAGGACGGGGTGTTGTTCCGTTCGCATCTCGACGGATCAAAGCATCTTTTCACGCCGGAAAAGGTCATCGCCATCCAGCGCAACCTCGGCTCGGACGTCATGATGGTACTCGACGAATGCGTGCCCTACGGCACGGATCACGCCTACACCGCCAAATCAGTGAAAATGACCACCCGCTGGGCCCTGCGCTCGCGCGAGGCCTACCCAGCCGCCATGGTGCGAAGCGGGGAAGCCTCCAACCTGCTGTTCGCCATAACCCAGGGCGGATTTTTCCGCGACCTGCGGACAGCCTCGGTGGAAGAGCTCGCGCCGTACGACTTCGACGGGTTCGCAATCGGCGGCTTATCGGTAGGTGAATCAAAGGGGGAGATGTACGACCTGCTCCGCCACACGGCCCCGTTGCTGCCCGCGACGAAACCCCGGTATCTCATGGGTGTCGGCACGCCCCTGGACATCGTCACCGGCATCCACGCGGGCGTCGACATGTTCGATTGCGTGCTGCCCACGCGCAACGCCCGCAACGGCACGTTGTACACGTCGGCGGGCAAGATCAACATCAAGCGCAAGGAATACGCCGAGGACGACGCGCCGCTGGATCCCGCCTGCAACTGCTACACCTGCCGGACGTTCAGCAGGGCGTATTTGCGGCATCTTTACGTCGCCAAGGAACTGCTCGCGTTCCGGCTCAACTCCCTGCACAATCTCACCTATTTTCTCGATCTCGTGACCCGCGCCCGCCGGAGCATTATGGACGGGACCTTTGCCGACCTGTATGCCGAGACGCGGGAACTGTACAAGGAAGAGCTGCCCACGGTCTAGGAACATCCGGTCACGAACCTTCCCGGCTGGCGTGGACAGCCCCTTCCGGCGAGGCCGCCGTCCCGGGCTGGCGTTATACAGTATATATACGTCCGTCGCGTGGGATCGGCTCTGCCCTTCCGGCCTGCTCGAGCCGCCCGGGGCTTCTCCCCCGGAAATGGGCATCATCGGCCGCTTGAACCGGCCGTACCCTCCGTCCCCCTCACGAACACGCCCGGGACGATGCCGGGAGTTTCCGTATGCAGGACGGCCCGGGTTCCGGACGCCGCAAGGCCCGTCCGCTCTCCCCGGTGGTTTTCCAGGGCGTACGTTCCGGGCGCCATGACGGGACGGCGCATTCCGGGCAGCATGAGTTCCGCCGGGCAGGCCTCGTCCCATTTTCCCATGACGGTTACGGCCCAGGCATTTTCCGCCTCGTTGACCGGCTCCAGAACCTTGGCCAGCAGGGGACGCGCCGGCGCCTCGCTGAAAATCCCCCGTCTGCGGGCCAGGAAGAAGCCGGTGGAAAGGGGGCGGGACGCGGTGCGCGCGAGGTCCGGCAAAAACGTTCGATACGGAAACGGCGTTCCGGAAACGGCCGAAGCTTTTGCCGCGTCCAGGGCCGCGCGGTAAGCGTCTGTCACATGCGCGACATAGGAGGATCCCTTGGTCCGCCCCTCGATTTTCACGGCGTTGATCCGGTTTTTCACAAACCAGGGCAGGAAGGGGAGCAGGCATAAATCATCCGGGGCGAAAAGAGCGGCGAACGCCTCGTCCTGCCGGACGCTCCAAAGGGTTCTGTCCTTCCTGAGCGCTTCCTCCACGGTAAACGAGGGCGGGAAATCCGTCGCCGCGATCCGGTACTCGAACCGGCAGGGCTGGGTGCAGCGCCCCAGGTTGGCCGGCCGGTTGTTCAGCCAGGCGGACAGCAGGCACTGGCCGGAAACCGCAAGGCACATGGCCCCATGGACGAACACTTCCAGTTCCGTCTCGGGAAGCTGTTCCCTGACGGCCCGTATCTCGCGGTGGGGGAGTTCCCGCGCCAGCACAACGCGCGACGCGCCCGCATCCGTCCAGAAACGGACCGCTGAGGCGTTGGTGGTGTTGGCCTGCGTGGAAACGTGAAGGGGAACGCCGGGTGCGTGGCGCAGGGCGAGACGCAGGATGCCGGGATCCGCCACGATCAGGGCGTGGACGCCGGCGTCGGCGGCCGTTTCCAGCATCCGGGGCACGGCGGCCATGTCCCGTTCAAAGGGTAGCGCGTTTAGGCAGTAGTAAATTTTCGCCCCGCGCCTGTTGGCCGCGGCGACCGCCTCTCGCAAGGCGGGCGCGTCGAATCCGCCGCCGGCCGCCCGCAGGTTGCCGGACGGCCCTCCAAGGTACACCGCGTCCGCGCCGTACAGGAGGGCCGTGCGAAATTTTTCCATGTCCCCTGCCGGGGCGAGGAGCTCGGGAAACGATGCGGGGGTCATAAGAACCTTGAGTCAGCCATCCCTTGGGCGGGCCCGAAAAATGCGCCCGACGCGGGCGGGGATACGTCAGGAAGCCATCCGTTTACGCGCGAAATTGGCGAGTTTTTGGGCCTCGGCGAATCCGGGATGCAGGGCGTGGGCCTTTTCGCCGTACTCCACGGCCTTGCCCCATTTTTCCCACTCCAGGTACAGACGCCCGATATTGAACAGCAGGTTGGGGTCTTCCGGGGCCAACGGCAGCGCCCGCATGTAGTACGCCTCGGCGATGTCGTACCGGCCGAGCTTGCGGAGCGCGATGGCCAGCCGGTTATAGTTGTTCAAGGCTTTGGGATCGAGGTGCACGGCTTCGGAGTAGTACCGCGCCGCGTCTTCATACTGGGCCGCGTTCAGAAATTTCTCGCCGATATCGCCTCTGAGCTTGCCGTCTTCGGGAAATTCGCCGGAAATGGCGTTGAAAACCGAGCGCGCCTCGTCGTAGTCCTTGTTGTCCAGGTGTTCCTGGCCCTTTGCCAGCGCGGCTTCCTTTTTGGCGGCCATGGAACGGGCAAGCTCCTCGACCTCGGACATGGTCTCGTCCTTAAGGATATCGGCCAACTCGAGCAATTCTTCCAAAAGCTTCTTTTCTTCGCCGGGAACGTACCCGAGAGCCAGGGGGTAAATCCTTCTTATTCCCTTGTCGGTATTGACGTACTCCACGGCTTCCCGGACGAGGGCGGCGAATTCGTCACGCTCTCCCTTCATAAGGGGCGTCGAAAGCATGAGCCTGA
>JAJBSY010000349.1 GCA_020861205.1 Deltaproteobacteria bacterium
TCAAAAAATTTTGGTGGACAACCCGGCAAGATTGTTCGGGTTCTGATGACGCATCCGGGACGCGCTAAAAACGCTCCCTGCACGATGTTTTTCCTTCCCGGAAAAAATACCGCGCCCAAACTTTCTCCATATCAACCCGCTGCCTGAGTTGGGGAGAACTAGCCGCCGTTTTGGGAAATGGCGGCTTCCACCTTGCGGGCCGCCTCAAGCATCACCGGCACAAGCTGATCCTTGCGTCCGTTCGTAAAACGCACTCCGATACTGACCAGGGTAAGAGCCCCCATGGTCGTTCCGCTCGCGTCTCTGAACGGGACGCCCAAGGCGCAAACGCCCTCCATCATATGGTTCTCGGTGAAGCAATATCCCTGTTTTCTCCCGAGGGCGGCTTCCCGCAACAGGCGTTCCGCGCTCAGCCGGGGGTATTTCAAAATTTCTTCCGCATTCAAAGCACAAATCTCTTCGGCTTCTTTTTCCGGAAGCCCGAGGAGAATCGCCAGCCCACTGGCGCCGACGCCCAGAGGGCGCCGCCCGCCGACCGGGAAAACGTCGGCCTTGACGGGAAAATCGCCAAAGACCCTATCCGTGCAGACAACATGGTTGCCGGCCCGCAAGCCGCAAGATACCCCGTCGCCGGTCCGCAGGGCTAATTCCTCAAGCACCGGCCGGATCAAGCGATCCAGGGAAAAAAAACGTCCGGCCGAAAGCCCGAGAAAAACCAATTCTCTGCCCAGAGCGTAAAACTTCGTATCGGGATTGTACTGGACAAGACCATATTCGCGTAACGCATCCAGAAGCCGGAGTGCGGTGGCCTTGGTGAGCCCGGTACCGGTCGCGATATCGACCAGCCGAAGGCTGGTGTTGTGACTCATGGACAGGAATTTCAGTATCTGCATGAAACGGCTGAGACTTTGCATGACTCTCCTCTCGCGGAACCCGTTGGGGGTTTTTTATCCGAAGCGCGTGCAATTTGCTATAGCGCAATCAATGTTTTAATAAGTAAAACTATTAGTGTATAAAAAAATTTAAAAACTTGACTTATTCTTTTTTGTTCTTGTATATCTGAGTCAAATGGTTTTAGCAAATGTTTTATTAAATGAAACTTAACGCGTTCGCAGGCCGTACGGGAGGATCGCATAAATCGCTTGGCTGTATACGCGATGCATGATTTTTCCGGTTGAAAAAGAAAGGGCGGTGCGTCCTGAATTTACGGAGGAGGTCCGCGAGATGAAGATTGTCAGCGTGGAAGTCTTTGAGCTGAAGCCCGTGTCCTTTGGAGTGGTTTGTGTTCGGATCAACACGGATGAAGGAATTTCAGGCTATGGCGAAGTCGGCTTGTCCAGCGGCAAAGTTCATCGTTCGGCCATTGCGATAGCTCTGGACTTCGGCGAGTGCATTCTGGGTATGGATCCCATGCGGATTGAAGCCATATGGGACAAAATTTATCGCTCCACCTACTGGGGCATAGCCGGGGGCTCTATTGTCAGCGCCGGGCTCAGCGCCATCGATATAGCGTTGTGGGACATAAAAGGAAAAGCGCTTGGGGTTCCGTGTTACGAGCTGCTGGGCGGGAAGGTCAACGCGGGGACGCACGCTTACGCCAGCCATGTGCACCTCGGGTGGGACTTGGAGACCAAGGCCCTGACCCATCCCGCGGAGTATGCCGAAACGGCGCAGGCCGTATTGGCCGACGGGTACAGGGCCATGAAACTGAATCCCGTCGACGTGAACCCGAAAGGCGTACGCACGATCCTGAATAATAACGATCCTGACTGGAAATTGCGCGGCAACCTCTCCATGGAGACGTTGAAGCTGGCCTACGACAGGGTGGCCGCCATCCGGAAAAGCGTGGGCGAAGATGTCGCGATCGCCTTTGACCTCAGTTGCTATACCGATACCAATACCGCCATTCAACTGGCGAACCACACCAAGGATCTCAATATCTTCTTTATTGAGGAACCGGTCCACACGCTTTCGCCCGAACCGATGATCGAGATTCATACCCGGACCGACATCCCGCTTGCGGCCGGTGAAAGAATTTTCATGCGCTGGGGCTTCAGGCCGTTCCTGGAAAGCAACGCCATTCAAGTGGCCCAGCCGGACGTAGATCGCGCCGGCGGGATCACGGAAACAAAGAAAATCTGTGATATGGCCGCCATGTATGACATTCCCGTGCAAATTCACGCCTTCGGCGGCCCTATCGCCATAGCGGCCGCTTTCCAGGTGGAAGCCGCACTGACCAATCTCCTGATCCACGAGGTGCACTCGAATGCCATCAAGAGGGAAATGCGCCAGCTCGGTAAGTATGAGTATTTGCCCAAGAACGGGTACATCGAATTTCCGGACCTTCCCGGAATAGGGCAGGAGCTTAGTGAAAAGGCCATACGGGAGGCCACACGGTATGTTGTGGCACTAAAGGGCTGAACAGGGAGAAATTTATGAACGTTCTGATGCGAACCACGGACCGCCCCGACGGATTCCGTACCGACGCGGACATCGCCGCGGGTAAGGTTGCCATTGACGGCGCGGTGAAAATGCTCTCACACCTTTCCCTGCTCCCGCCCACGCAAGGCCGGGTGTACGGTATTCTTTTCAACTTCAAGGGCGCGCTTGCCGAAGCCATGGCCGACGAGAAGGCGGGATTGTGGAACGAGCCTTACAACGGACCGCCCGATGCTCCCGTGTTTTATCTGAAACTGCCCAACACCGTTGCCGCCAACGGCGCGGAAATTATCTTGCCGTATGATTGCGGTTCCGAAGAGCTGCGTATCGATGCTTCTCTCGGCGTCGTCATCGGTTGCTCCGCGAGCCGCCTGACCCGCAAAGACGCCATGCGAGCCGTTGCGGGGTACACCATTGCCTGTGATGTGACGATTCCGCATACCAACTATTACCGGCCGCCGATCCGCCACCGTTGCCGCGACGGGTTCTGCCCCGTCGGCCCGTGGGTCGTGGACAAGAAGGACATCCCCGAACCGGCGAACCTTGGCCTGCGCGTGTTCATTGACGGGCGGCTCAAGGGGCGAGGGCACACTTCGGACTGGATACGCTCCATTCCCGACCTGCTCTGCGAATTGACCGACATCGTCAGCCTGTGCCCGGGCGACGTGGTGTTGACCGGCGCGTTCGCCGGCGCTCCCGTTGCGCTGGCCGGCCAGTCGGTACGCATTGAAATCGACGGCATAGGCGCCTTGGAAAATACTGTTAGTCTTGAAGAAAATGTTGGAGGCGTGTCATGAAAAAGGCACGGGTTCTCATTGACGGTCTTGTGTTCGATGCTTTCGAGGACAGATTTGCCGGACCCAACGGCATACGTCTCGCGGACGGCCGCGTATTCGCGGAGACCGACGTTTCCTGGCTGCCGCCCTTCCGCATCCGCTCGGCATTCGCCATCGGCCTGAACTACAAAACCCACGCGGACAGCCTGGATTTTAAGCTGCCCGCGGAACCCATGGCCTTTTACAAGGCGCCCAATACCTTCATCGGCAACCGCCATGCCACCCGGCGCCCGGCGGACGTGTCCTTCATGCACTATGAATGCGAGCTGACCATCGTCATCGGCAAAACGGCTCGCCGCGTCCCCGAGGAGAGGGCCTACGAATATATCGGCGGTTACACGGTGTGCAACGATTACGCCTTCCGCTCCTATTTGCGCAACTACTACCGGCCCAACCTCAAGATCAAAAGCCGCGACTGCGGCACGCCCATCGGCCCATGGTTTGTGGACGCCGCCGACATTGCCGATCCCATGAATCTCGATCTGCGCTGCTTTGTGGACGGCAAGCAGACCATGGCCGGCAATACGCGGGACATGATCTTTTCCGTGCCCTTTCTGGTTTCGTACTTCAGCCGCATCCTGACGTTGCAGCCTGGGGACGTGATCCTGACCGGCTGCCCGGAAGCCAAGCTGGACCTGCCTGTTGGCTCCGAGGTCGTAACCGAGATTGACGGGGTGGGGAGATTGAGCAACTTCATCGCCCCGGACAGTGAATATCCCGAACCTGTGCCCTGCGCGCTCCGCTGAGCCCGAAGAGGCGGGCATCATCCATCATGCCCGAATTCATTGCCAAAAACCCTACCACGGAGGAACCATGCTTAACGCCAAAGTTGCCGCCGCCCTTGCCGACAGGTTGAACACGGCTGAAAAAACACGCACTCAGACAGGCCAGTTCAGTCTGGAAAATCCGGGCATGACCATAGAGGACGCCTACGCGGTACAAAAAGCCTGGGTGGAGATGAAAATCAAGGAAGGCCGCACGGTCAAAGGGCACAAGATAGGCCTGACCTCCAAAGCCATGCAGGTCACTGCCAACATTAACGAGCCGGATTACGGCGTGTTGCTTGATGACATGTTTTTTCCCGAGGGCGGGGACATACCCTTCGAGCGATTCATCGTGCCGCGCGTGGAGGTGGAGCTGGGTTTTGTCCTCAACAAATCGTTGCGCGGACCGGACTGCACCATTGTCGACGTGCTGCAAGCAACGGACTTCGTCATACCCGCTTTGGAGATAATTGATGCCCGTATCCGGCGCGTTGACCCTGAGACAAAAATCACCCGGAAAGTGATCGACACCATTTCCGACAATGCGGCCAACGCGGCCGTGGTCGTGGGCGGCAGGCCCGTACGGCCCATGGATCTCGACTTGCGCTGGATTTCCGCCCTCTGCTACCGGAACGGGCAGGTTGAGGAATCCGGGGTTGCGGCCGCCGTGCTGAACCACCCGGCCAAGGGCATAGCCTGGCTGGCCAACAAACTCGCGCCCTACGGTGAGGCCCTGGGTGCGGGAGAATTCGTGCTATCCGGTTCATTCACCAGACCCCTCGACATAGTGCAGGGGGACACCTTCCATGTTGATTACGGCCCCATGGGCTCAATCCCATGCAGGTTCATTTAGGGGGAACGAATGCTCGCCTGTCCGAATAAATTCAAAGAAGCCCTCAAGGAAAAAAAACAGCAAATAGGTCTTTGGCAATCCCTGGGCAGTTTTTATACGGCGGAAATCTGCGCCGGATCGGGGTTCGACTGGCTGCTTATCGACGCCGAACACGGCCCAAACGACCTGCTCACGGTTCTGCACCAGTTGCAGGCTGTCGCGCCGTATCCCGTACATCCGGTTGTGCGCCCGGTCATCGGCTCGGATCACCAGATTAAGCGGTATCTCGACATCGGAGCGCAAACGTTGCTGATTCCCATGGTCGAGGACGGAAGGCAGGCCCGCGAGATCGCGCGCGCCGTGCAGTATCCGCCAAAGGGCATACGGGGCGTTGGCGCTGCCGTCGCGCGCGCATCCCGCTGGAACAGGGTTCCGGGGTATCTGAAAAAAGCCGGTGAATCGATCTGTCTGCTGCTACAAGTTGAAAGCGTGGAAGCACTGAAAAACCTGGAAGACATTACCTCCACACCGGGGGTTGACGGTATCTTCATAGGCCCTTCCGACCTTTCCGCGAGCATGGGGTACCTGGGTGACGCCGGGCATCCCGACGTTGTCAGTGCGGTAAAAAAAGCCATCCGCGTCATAGCCGCCAAAGGCAAAGCGCCGGGCCTGCTGAGCGGAGATGAAAAACTGGCCCGCGAGTATATGGAGGCCGGGAGCCTGTTCACCGCCGTGGGCACGGACGTGGGCATACTTGCTCGGGGCGCTGAAGCGCTGGCCAAAAAGTTTGCGTAGCCGTGGTTGCCGGAGCCTTCCGGGGAGCGATGTTTCGGGCGTTCAAACAGCAACGCCTTAACGCCTTATCACCAGGCTTGCACTACAGCCTGAGAGGAATGGAGCAGCTCATGTCCAGACGCACGTCTGTATACCTCAAAGGATTCAGACACAAGAATCCCATTCCCAATGCCTGCTGCATCGGCAACCTGCTCATGTCGGGAATCATCCTCGGCATGGACCCGGAGACGGAAAGTGTGGCGGAGACCTTGGAACGGCAATGCGAACTGATGTTCCTGCATGTGAGGGATACCGTCGAACAGGCCGGCGGCACCGTTGACGACATCATCAAGATGACGGTGTGGCTGAAAGACAGGAACCAGCGCCAGCCCGTAAACGCGGAATGGCTGAAAATGTTCCCGGATCCGCGGAACCGTCCGGCTCGCCAGGCCGTGAGTGCGCCCGACCTTGCCGACGGCGTGCTGGTGCAATGCGACATCGTTGCCGTGATCGACTGAAGCGGAAGGGAGCAAACATGATGGGTGGGGAGAATCGTGGGATACCGGCGATTGCTCACGGAGCAGTTTCGCGACCGCTGGCCCTCTCGTACAGAGCGGCGGCTTAAACCCTACGGAAACAGAAAACGTTGTCCCAAGCGTGTGTTGCGAATTGCGGAGAAAGCAGATGGGCGGGCGGCCCGTCGCCGGGCAAGCGAGCAATAGATGTCCGGGAAGGTCGCTGCAAAGCGAATTAGACCTTAGGGCGCGTTTCGCCTTTCCATTGGAAGCACGGCGGGATCTACTCCGCCTCGGGGATGGGCTGACATCGCCGGAGGATTGCCGGATATCACACCTGGCTGCGGCGTAATACAGGGGGAGCTCGATGAAAATAACCAAGGTTGAAGCAACAGGGCTGTATTATCGGTTGCGGAAACCATATTACACATCCCAGCGCGCCACTGACAGCAGAAGTTGCATCCTTGTTTTCGTGCATACGGATGAAGGTATTGTCGGAATAGGCGAATCAGACTGCGCCGGCGGACCTCTTGAAAGTACCGTGACGGTAATTGAGCAAGAAATTGCGCCTGTTGTTACGGGCAAGGATCCGTTCGCGGTGGAGGCGATATGGCGGGAAATGTATCAATCAAGAATCCAGCACGGCAGACGGGGGATTCTGATGCACGCCATGAGCGGCATTGATATCGCCCTTTGGGACATCATCGGGAAAGCGGCCAAGTTGCCACTTTACAAAATCTTGGGAGCCAATTCGTCCAGATTGAGAACCTATGCCAGCGGCGGTTATTACATGGGAGATCTTGATGACAGACTCGGCATGACAGGTCTTTTGGAGAACCTGGAGAGTTCGCTGGAGAAAGGATTCGTGGATTATAAGATGAAGATCGGCAGGCTTTCGGTGGAGGCTGATATGAATCGGGTTCGCGAGGTCAGGAAAAGGCTGCCGGACGATGGAGAACTGATGGTGGATTCCAACTTCGTCTATGATCTCCCGGCTGCGCTTAAATGCATACCGTATCTTGAAGAGCTGGAAGTGAAATTTTGGGAAGAGCCGCTCCATGTGGATAATCCGGAGGACGCCGCGTATCTGGCAACAAAAACCCGAATTCCACTTGCCGGATCGGAAAATGAAACCAGCATGTTCGGCTTCCGGGATATTATGAGCAAAAACGCCGCGTATTATTTACAGCCGAACGTTTCCCGCACCGGCGGCATAACCGCGCTGAAAAAGATCGCCGGTATGGCGGAGGCATGGAATAGGGTGATCGCCCCCCATTGTTATTCCACGATGATAAACATTGTCGCAACCATGCATGTTTTGGCCTCCATTCCCAATGGACTGTTTCTGGAGTGGGACGCGAACGAAACTCCTTTCCGCGAAGACCTTATTGCGCAGTCCTTCACCATTGACGGGGGCTATGTCAACCTTCAGGACGGACCGGGACTCGGGATCGAACTCAATATGGATACGGTCAACAAATACAGGAAATGTTGAAGCTGAGGATGCTACACGTAAAATGATGTGCTCGATATCCGAGCGGCATGTAACCGAAGGAGGAGGGGATATGTATTTACGCCGTAAAATTTTCCATCTGTGCATCATGGCGCTATGCCTTGGCACGGCGCTACCGTCCGTGGCCTATGCGGCTGCTGCCTGGCCCAAATCAACAATCAAGGTAATCGTGCCCTTCGCCGCGGGCGCAGCAAACGACCTTGTAACCCGCACGATCGCCCCGGAACTGAGCAAGATCCTCGGTGTCCCGGTTGTAGTGGAAAATGTGCCCGGGGCAAGCGGTTCTATCGGCTTGAACAGGCTGGCCCACGCCAAGCCGGATGGGTACACCCTCGCGGTTGCCGCCCAGGGGTCCGCTACCGTGACCGCGAACTTCAACAACGTCGGGTACACCACCAAAGAGTTCGCGCCGATCTGCCAGATAGTCAACCTGGACCAGAGTATCTACGTCAGCAAGGCCGGCAGCATTAAAACGCTGAAGGAGCTTCTTGACAAGGCGGAGAAAGAGCAACTGGCGTATGCCATCCCGGGAATACACGCAGCTCCTCGTCTCACGGTGGAAAGCCTGATGCACGCCGTCGGAAAACCCAAACTCATGGCCCTTGTGCCATTCACGGGGGGCAGCGAGGTCGTCGCCGCCGTACTGTCCGGAAAAGTCGCGGCCGGCGGCAGCCCTCTGCAGGACATAGTTCCCTATATCAAGAACGGTAGCCTCCTTGTCCTCGCCATCGCGGCCCCGGAACGGGATCCGGACTTTCCGGATATCCCAACCCTCAAAGAACTCGGTTATCCGATTGAGCTGGGTACGTGGTTCGGCCTCACCGCACCGGCCAAAACGCCGCCAG
>JAJBSY010000256.1 GCA_020861205.1 Deltaproteobacteria bacterium
CCGCATATCCTGATCCTCCAACGCTTCCCGGAAACCGTGCGCATCTCTGTGCCTTTGCATCGAGGGGCTGTGACCGGCAGCCGCCCGCTCCGTTGTACCGTGCGCAAAATAGAGCTTATAAACGGGAACCGGTTCCGGGTAGCGACTCAATTTGTCTTCAGACAAGGAAGGCGAGTTCCGCCCGGAGCGAAGTGTATCAGGACATACATGGGCTTCGCGCGGCGCGAGCCTGACGCAGTATCAAGCGAATTGAGGCACTCCCCGGCTCTGGACTTTTCCGCAAACAATCCGTAAAGGGCATAGAATGGACCAACCCGCGCGAAGGCGGAAATTTCCGGGCGCGGGCTGCCAAAAGGGGTTTGCCATGACATTGACCATGAATACCATAACATATGAAAAACAGGGGTTTATCGGAATTTTGACCATTAACCGGCCCAAGGCCATGAACGCCTTCAACAACGAGGTCGTCACGGAAGTGTACGTATGCCTTGAGTCCCTCGTGAAAACGGACATCCGTTGCCTTATCGTCACGGGCGCGGGCGACAAGGCGTTTGTGGCGGGCGCGGATATCCGCGAAATGCAGCACCTCAACCCGTCCGAAGCGGCGGCCTTCAGCCGGGCGGGCAACGCCGTCATGGCGCTCCTGGAGGATTTCCCGGTGCCCATCATCGCGGCCATCAACGGCTACGCCATGGGCGGCGGCTGTGAGTTGGCCCTCAGTTGCGACATCCGCATCGCTTCGGAAAACGCCGTCTTCGCCTTCCCGGAAGTAGGGCTCGGCATCATACCCGGGTTCGGCGGCGCCCAGCGCCTGGCGCGCATTATCGGCATCGGCAACGCCAAGGAACTCATCTACACGACCAACCGGATAACCGCCCAGGACGCCTTGCGCGTGGGCCTGGTCAACGCCGTGCACCCGCAAGAGCAACTTATCGACAAGTGCATGGAAATGGCCGAAAAAATCGCGGCCAACGCGCCCACGGCCGTTCGCGTCGCCAAAGACGTCATCAACAAGAGCATGGGTATGGAACTCCACCAGAGCTACGGGCTGGAAGTGCTGCCCTTCAGCGCCTGCTTCCTGACGAACGACCGGCGGATGGCCATGGACGCGTTCGTGGAAAAACGCCCGAAGGACGCGTTCAGCGGAACATGACCGGCGGCGGGGCGGCTGGGTCCGTGCCGCACCCTGCTTTTATAAAATACAGGGCCACACTGTTATGAGGAGAATCTATATGATAGTGGGAATCATCGGGGCCGGCACCATGGGCGCGGGCATCGCGCAGGCGTTCGCGGCCGCGGACGGGTACGAAGTCGTTCTTTGCGATATTAACCGGGAAGCCGCCCGAAAGGGCGTCGCCCGGATCGGCGAGAAGCTGGACCGGAGCGTTGCCAGGGGCCGTATGGAAAAAACGGCTGCGGACGCGATTCTCTCTTCCATCACGGCCGGGGATCACGCCGATCTTTCGGACTGCGGGCTCATTGTCGAAGCGGCGGTCGAAAATATGGCCGTCAAAAAGCAGCTTTTCGCGGACCTTACTGCCGTTTGCCCGCCGGACGTGCTGTTCGCCACCAACACCTCGTCCCTTTCCATCACGGAACTGGGACGCGGTCTCGAACGTCCGGTCGTCGGAATGCACTTCTTCAACCCGGCGGAAACCCTCAAACTGGTGGAGGTCATCGCCGGGCTGCACACCCCGCGCGCGGTCATCGACCGCGTGGCGTCCATCGCGAGGGATATCGGCAAAACCCCCGTGGAGGTGCGGGACTCCGCCGGGTTCGTGGTCAACCGCATCCTCATCCCGATGATAAACGAAGCGGTTTGCGTGTTGGCCGAGGGTGTCGCCAGCGCCGAGGATATCGACCTGGCCATGCGGCTCGGCGCCAGCCACCCCATGGGGCCGCTGGCGCTCGGCGACCTGGTGGGCCTGGACGTCTGCCTCGCCATCATGGAAGTGCTGCAAAGCGAAACCGGCGACGACAAGTACCGGCCGCATCCTCTTTTGCGCAAAATGGTGCGGGGCGGCCTGCTCGGCAGGAAAACCGGCCGGGGATTCTTTGAATACCCCGCCTAACCCGCCGCCCTCCCCCAAAACACAACGCCCGCCGTCTCCGGCGGGCGCCATAGTAGGACAAACCGCCTTTGGCGGGATTTGTAAAAGGCACGCTCCCTCGGCGTTTACCGGCGGCAATGAATGCCGCCTGCCCTCCGGGGCGGGCCGTCGACAAAGAAGGCTTTGGCTACGGCCTCAAACGCCGCCCGTCTCCGGCGGCGTTTTATTTGCTCCACGCTCCGCTCTGTCCCCCATGGAGCCGGGCGTCAAAAAAGCGCTTATCGGTCAGCATACGGGGAAATGGATCCGACGGACAAACCAAGGACAGCCTGGCAGAGGCTAGCGCGGCACGCCCAGTACCGAGGCCGGGTCCGCGCCCAGTTCCGCGGCTGTAATGATCCTGCGGATGGGCGGGCACGCGCCGTTCGACAAATCGCAGAGGATCCGGCCGCAATCCTTGCCGTCCTTGTCCTTGACGAGGAAAACTTTGGGGCTCATGGGGGCCGAGGTGTTGGCTTCGGCCACCACGCCGCGCGAGGCGTCTTCCAGCTCCACCGCGCTGCCGATGGGGTAAACGCCGAGAAGCCGGATGAAGCGTTCCGCCATGCCCGGAAAAAATTCCTTCTCCCGCATGGAGTACAGGATGCTCAAGGCTTTCGAGAGCGGCATCGGCTCCTTGTAGACCCGCTTGCTGGAAAGAGCGTCGAACACATCCACCACGGCCGCGATGCGCCCGGCCACGCTGATGCTGTCCGGCGGCAGGGAGCGGGGGTACCCGTGCCCGCTGTATTGCTCATGGTGCTCCAGCACAACCTGGTTCACCTCGGCGGGGGCGTTCCTGTATTGCCGCAGGTAGTCGCAACCGAGTTGCGGGTGGCGTTTCATGACGGTCATCTCCGCGTCGTTCAAACGGCGCGGGGCGTTGAGGATGCGGGTGGGGATAAGGGCCTTTCCCACGTCGTGGAAAAGGCCCCCCAGCCCGATGGCTTGCAGCGCGTTCTCGTTCATGCCGAGGCCGCGCGCGAACATGACCGTCAGAACGGACACGTTGACGCAATGGGTATAGGTATAGTCGTCGGTCTGCCGGAGCTTGCAGAGGCTGAACAAAGCGTCGGCGTTGCGGTTCAGGCTCTCGAGAATATTTTCCACCAGCGGTTCGGCGGCGGCGGGGTCCGCGGCCGTGCCCCGGCGCGCGGTATCCATCATATCTTTCGCCATGTTCAGGGACATGCTGAAAACGGCGCGGGCCTTGGGCAGCTCTTCCTCCAGCGCGACCCTGGGCGGCGGCGGTAGAAAATCGGCCGCCGTGTCCCCGGCCGAAACCGAAGGCACCAGCGCTTCCAGTTCCGGCGACAGGGTGCCGGGCCGGCAACGCGACAAATCAACATAGGCCTCGGTGTAGCCCTCTTCCAGGAGCGAAGCCAACTCCCGGCAGGTAAGTTCGCCCTCGGCCGTATACAGATACGGATGATGCAGCCAGGATACGCCCGTATTGACGATATACATCCCGGCGCGAAGGTCTTTTGCGTCAAGCTTGTGAAACACGTCGCTCCGCCCCCCGAAGTCGCAGGGTCTTCCTGCAAGATGCATCACAGTATACATGGAAGCGAAAAAAAATAAAAGAAAAGGACGTCCGCGCGAATTTGCGGCGGGCGTCCTTTACGTTACGGCGGCCAAAGACTCACCAAAGATCGCGCAACGCCCGCGCTGCTGCCGCGTCCAGCCCCGGATCGACGTGCTCAACCCGGACGGTGATGGCCGTCCCGCCCCGCACGTTGAAGCGGCCGGTCACGGTCAGGCGCCGGGGTTCGAGAACGCTGACGAGGTCGTCGGCTATCTTGTTCGTGACGCTTTCCATGAAGGATCCGTGGTTGCGGAACGCGCACATGTACAGCTTGAACGACTTGGACTCCACGCATTTCCCGCCCGGCACGTACCGCACGGTGATGGTCGCGAAGTCGGGCTGCCCGGTCATGGGGCACAAGCTCGTGAACTCCGGATGCTCGAACGTGATGACGTAATCCCGCCCGGGATACCGGTTGGGGAAGGCTTCCAGAAGATCCGGACCCGGCTCGTCGAAACGGTAGGTCGTGGGAGAGCCCAGCTTGGTCAGCCCCTCTGTTTCGCCGCCCTTTCGCGGGTTTTTTTTCGCGAGGGACTGTTTGCTTTTTTTTTCGGCCATTTTTCTTCTCCTGGAAGGCGGTTCCGCTCGCGGCCCCGCCATTCGGGCCATCCGGTCTCCCGGAAGGCCTCGCTTTTTTCAAAAAGCAATCATGCCTTTACCTTTACTTCCTCCCAAGGTAAAGAAGAACCCGGCCGGCGGACAGCCTTTCCTCCGACCGAGATCGATCTTTCTCTGAAGGTGATGTACCGTGTTTTACGCCTTGCTCTATGTCGCCAGCGTTGTCCTGGTGAATTGGCTTTTCTCGGTGGTTCCGCCCATCGCGCTGCCCGGCGGTGAAATCTGGCCGCCGGTCTCCCTGTTCGTCGGGTTCGTCTTCGTCATCCGCGATTACGCCCAACGCGCTATCGGCCACCGGGTCCTGGTCGCCATGCTCCTCGGGGCGGTCCTCAGCTTTTTCATGGCGGGCCCGGAAATAGCCTTCGCCAGCATGGCCGCGTTCATGGCCGGGGAAATGCTCGATTGGGCCATGTACACCTATACCGGCCGACCCTTTTCCCAACGTATCCTTCTTTCCAGCCTGGTCAGCACCCCCGTGGACAGCGCCGTGTTCCTGTTCTGCATCAACATGGCGGGATTGGGCTCCATCCTTATCATGACCCTGAGCAAACTCGCGGGAGCGCTCATCGTGTTCCTCCTCGTCCGCCGCAGGGAAAATCAGCTCGCGGCGAGCTGACTCGCCGGAGGAGGCAGTAATGACGGCACCGCATGACTGGACGCGCGAAGCGCGGGATGTTTTTACCGTCGAAGTGGAAGGCCTCGAGGCCGTCCGGGAGCGCCTCGGCGCGGATTTTTCCCGGGCGGTGGGCGTGCTCGCCGGCTGCAAGGGCCGGGTGGTCGTCACGGGTTTGGGAAAATCCGGGCTGGTCGGGCGCAAAATCGCGGCGACGCTCTCCTCCACCGGAACACCGTCCTTTTTCCTGCATCCCGTCGAAGGCGCGCACGGCGACCTGGGTTCCATCCGGGAAGGCGACGTGGTCATCGCCCTCTCCTATTCCGGCAAAACGGCGGAAGTGGTGGCCCTGTTGCCCGCGCTCCGGTCCCTGGGCGCGAAAATCATCGGCATCATGGGCGATACCGCCACGCCCATGGCGCGACTCTCGGATATCGTTCTGGATGTCGGCATCCCGCGCGAGGCGTGCCCCATGGACCTCGCGCCCACGTCCAGTACCACGGCCACCCTCGTCATGGGCGACGCCCTGGCGGTCTGCCTCATGAAGGCCAAGGCCTTCACCGCGGACGATTTCAAGCGTTTCCACCCCGGCGGCAGCCTGGGCCAACGGCTGCGCCTCAAGATTTCCGAGGTCATGCACACCCGGAACCTTCCCGTTGTGCCGGATACGGCGACCGTGGCAACAGCCCTCGCCGTCCAGAACGCGGGAGGGCTGGGCGCCGTTCTCGTGACGGACGCGGACGGGAAGTTGGCGGGCATCGTGACGGACGGCGACGTGCGCCGCTATGTCGCCAAGGAAACGCCGGATTTTTCCATCCCCGTGGCGAACCTGATGACGAAAAATCCCCGCAGCGGCGGCGCGGACGATTCCGTCGCCGAACTCCTCAACCTCATGGAACACGCGGCGATCACGGTATTGCCGGTTACCAGGGAAGACGGCTCGCTCCTCGGGGTCATCCATCTGCACGACCTACTCGGCAAGGGCACGGTCCACTTCACCGTGTAGGCCGTCGCACGCGACAGACACAGCGCGACGGCGCGGCAAGCGCCATAGGACAGGAGTTTTCATGGAAGGAAGACCGGCCTCACTGGGCCGACTGGAATCACGGATGCGGCCCCAGCCCGAGCACGCCAACAACGGCGGCAACATGCACGGCGGGTATATTCTGTACCATCTCGACACCTATTGCGGCATGACCGCGTCACGGTTCTCCGGGACACGGGTGGTCACGGTTTCCGTGGACCGCATGGATTTCGCGCGGCCCGTCCCCCTCGCCTGCAACCTGTTGTTCAAAACGTCCGTCAACATGACACACAGACACTCCATGGAGGTCGGCGCGCGCATCGAAGTGGAGAATTCACGCACCCTGGAGCTAACCCACGTGGGAACGGCCTATCTCACCTTTGTCGCCCTTGATGACAACGGCCGGCCCACCACCGTGCCGCCGCTCATACCGGAAACCGACGAAGACAAACGCCGCATGGCCGACGCCGTCCGCCGGTCGTACCTCCGCCGCATGGAACGGGCTCAGGCCAAGGGCAAGGCCTTCGCCTTCTCCATTGAGCTTTTGCCTGAGAGTTTCTTCCTGTGCCGGTTCGCGCCCGGTTTCACGCCGCCTCTCCTGCCCGCCGGAAGTTTCGCCCTTTGCGCCGCAACGGACACCGAAACCACGCTGGTCTTTCCGGAATCCCCCGCGTCCGACGGCATTGTCAACGCGGTGTGCAAAGCCGGCGGCGTCCGGATGGAAAAAGGGTGGCGGGCCTTCGCCGTCCGGGAAACCCTCGATCTTTCGGCCAGCGGGGTGGCCGCCGCCCTGTGCGCCGTGCTGGCCGCCGAGAACATCAGCGTGCAGTATCTGAGCACCTTCAGTTCCGGCTACCTGCTGGTCCGGGGAGACGCCGTGAACGAAGCCGCCGAGGCGCTCCGCTTCGCGGGCCACGGGGTTTACCCTCTGTAGGACGCCCGGTTCGGCCTTTGGCCGGGACCGGCGGCCCAAGCCGTACCCGCCGTTGTGCCTCAATGGGACTTCGGACATGGAAGGCGGGTTCCGCGCGGAGCGAGATGTTATGAGACATACAGGAGCTTTGCGGGAAAAGCCTGACGGCGTATCAAGCACATTGAGGCACCCCGCCCGCGTATGGACAATCGGGATAAAGCGCGATAGCCTGTTTTCTTTTGGGAGCTTGTCGTCCATCCGGGGAGTTTATGAATACAGTGTGCCGATCCATACAAAGCCGCGTCGTTGCCGGCTGTTGCCTCGTTCTTCTTTGTCTCGCGGCGGCCGGGTGCTTTTTTGAAAAAACCGTCGTCCGGGGCCCGGGCGGTGCGACGCCCGCGCCCCGCGCGGACACCGCGCCGCGACCGGGCGGCCTGACTGCCGCCGATGCGGAATCCGCGCTCAATTCCGGCCAGACGCCAAGGGCCGAACAGCTCGCCATGCGGCTCTTCCGCCAGGAAGGCATGGAACCGGCTGAAACGGCGCGCGTGGCCCGCGTCCTGGCCCTTTCGGCGGCGGCCAACAACCACCCCTATCTCGCCCTTACCGGTCTGGAACGCTGGCTCGGCGCGGACGGTTCGGCGGATGCGTCCCCCGAATGGCGCAACACCTTTTTCCAGGCCTTGGACCAGTTGCCGCCGCGTGACGCGGTGACGCGCGCCCAAACCCTGATGGCCGACGCGCGCCGCCCCTTCCCGCTGCGTTCCGGTTCCGCGCTGTTCCTCGCTTCCAAACGCTGGGAAAAAACAGCCGAAGCCCCTTCATCGCTTGCCGACCTCCAGGCTTTCTACGCCCGGGCCAAGGACAAAAGCCAGCGCATATACATGGAGCACTCGCTTTTTTCCTTCCTGCGCAACACGAACGAGCCGTCACTCACCACCCTTGACGCACTGGTCACCGAAGAAAACAGCAAGACCTACCCGTATGCCGTCATCCGTTTGGAAACCCTGCGCCGCCAGGCGCAGCACGCGGACACCCGCGAGGCGGCCCAGGCGGCGGTGGCTACGCTGGCCCAGGACACCGCTCTGGCCGACCCCGCGATTTTCGCCTCCTGGGACCAGGCGCCCGCCGTTCCGGTGCCCATGACCGCGCCGCTTTCCGGCCGGACTCTGGTCATGGCCCTGCCGCTCAGCGGCGGCTTGGGCGGCATAGGCAAAAAAATCGTCCAGGGCGCGGAAGAAGCCCGCAAGGAATTCGCCGCCGCCGGGCATACCGTCAACGTCGTCATGCTGGATACCCAGGACGCGGGCTGGCTGGACAAGCTCGCCTCCTTTCCTCCCGAAACCACGGTGGTCGGCGGCCCTCTGCGCCTCCAGACATTTACGGCGGCCCATGCCCGGGGCCTTACCGCCAACCGCGTTTTCCTGACGTTTCTGCCCGGCCTCGGCGACGCCGGGGAAGAAGGCAGAATCGGCTGGCGGTTCTTCCCAAGCCCGGAAGACCAGTTTCACGCGCTGTTCAGCGCCACGGCGGAGCTGGGCGTCACGGAATTCGCCATCCTGATGCCGGACAACGACCACTATGCCGCGCGGATCGCCGACAAATTCACCGCCCCCGTGCAGGC
>JAJBSY010000340.1:0-3839 GCA_020861205.1 Deltaproteobacteria bacterium
ATTCTAAAGTGTACAGACGATGCCGTGTGAATTCAAGTCGGGAGCGGTTAGGGTCATGAAGCGCACGCCGGGTTGGCGGTCCCGGTTGCCTTCACGGGCGCCTTGCCGTATTGCTTGGCGAACATGGCCAAGGAATTTTCGCATACCGTTCCCGAAACGGAACACGGCATCCGGCTCGACGCCTGCATCGCCCGCACGGGCGGGTTCGGCATCCGTAAGGCGAAACGCCTCATCGCGGACGGAAACGTCCTGGTCGACGGGAAAATCCGTCCCCCCCATTGCAAGCTGGAGGCCGGATCATGCGTTACCGTCCGGGAGACGGAGCCCGTGACTGTCCTTCCCGTCCCCAGGCTGGCGGCCGCGAACAAAGACTATCTGGCCTTTATCAAACCCCCGGGAATCCACACGGCCCATATTGCGGGCGGCAACGCTCCCAGCCTGGAGCGAAGCATCGCGAGCCGATGGGAAACGATCCGGTCCACGACCATGGTGCCGGAAAACGTCCGGATTCCAAACTTTCTGGCCCCATTGCTGCCCCCGCTGACGGAAGACGGCGGAACCGGATGCCTCTGGCCGCCGGACCCTCCCGAACTCCTGTCACGGCTGGACGCCGCCACCTCCGGGCTTGTGGCGGCGGCGGCAACGCCGGAGGCCGCGGCGCGTTTCAAGGCGCTGGAAGTCGCCGGGAGCGTCACGAAGTGCTATCTGGCCGTTGTCCACGGCGCGCCCGCCGGGCGGCTTGTCATCCGGAACAGGTTGGATACGGACAACCGGAAAAAAACACGCGTCCTGCCGGAGAGTTCCCCCGACGGCACGCGCCACACGGAACTCCACCCCCTGGGCGCGGCCACGGCGTTTTCCATTCCGGAAGCCGACGAAACCATGTGCCTCGCCGCCGTTTTCATCAAGCGGGGAGCCCGGCACCAAATTCGCGCCCACCTCGCCCACGCGGGTTTTCCCCTGATCGGCGACCCGCTTTACGGACCGGCGGACAGCCCGTTTTCCCTCCGCTTGCACCACGCCTGTCTTGCCATGCCTGGGTTTTCCGCTTTCTGCCTCCCCCCATGGCTGAACATACCGTAAAAAGGTACATCAAACCTTGCCTTTACCCCGCTTGATGCGTATACTCACATCATGAAAGAACTTCTTGATCTGTTGGAAGAACGCGTGACCGCTCTGATGGAAGAGACGCGCGCCCTACGGCAGGAAAACGCGCAACTGCGCCAGGACTTTGCGGGCAAAACCGCACCCCTGGAGGAAGAAAACGCGACGTTGAAAGAAGCCCTTTCCCAGGAACGTAATGCACGAGAAATGGCAGCAAACAGAATAGACTCTCTGCTGCAACGGCTAACCAGGCACATGTCGGAATAGGCGCCCCATGGCCCATTATAATTTCAACGTGCTTGGCCAGGACGTTTCATTCAGGGCCGAAGCCGATCCGACCAGGATCGAACAGGCCAGAGTACTGCTGGAAGAACGGTACAACAAGTTACAGCAGCACGGAAAACAGCTGAGCAAAGAAAAACTTCTGACGTTTCTTGCCTTGGCCTTGGCGGACGATATGTTGCAGGCCAGGGAAGAAATGCAAAAGTCGGAACAAAAGGTTCAATCGATTTTGGAAAGTTTAACCACGGATGACCCGGATTTGACCGGGAAAACGTGAGACGTTGCACCTCCCTGGAACGCACGTGATGCCTCGTTCACTGCAGGCCTCACAAGCATCAGAATAGGGAGACAATTTCCGGACCGGTGTGCACGCCCGCCTCGCGGGAAGCCTTAAGGGCCGGAAGCGTTTCCCACCGTAGGACATAGGCCCTGCGGAGAACACCGCACACGACGTTCTGGGGCGCAACTACCTTAATCGAAAACTTTTTCAGCGCAAATCCGTCCTGCTGCCCGGATCTTTCGGGGATACGCGGGACGTTTTTTATTCCGGAATCCCCCTGCCGCGGAACACCACGCGGCATCGAACACGGGTGTCTTCCCACCCGAATAACCGGCCTCGGGTTTCCCGTACGGCCAATTTGAGCGGCATTCCGCCGCTCGACCGGTTCCGGACGGATATCCGAGATGATACAGCAAGGCTTGACGAAACGATTACCCGCATGCGCGATGCGCCTGTTACGGGAGACCGCCTTCGCCAGCCCGATAAGGACGCACAATGAACGGCATGACACACACACTGGTGGCGGTCGGGGCAGGATTGGCGGCGTTGCTCGCCGGGTACGTCCTGCACAGCGTCATCAATGCCAAACGGCTGCGGGACGCAAAGGAGTTTGCCAGCCGCATCGAGGACGAGGCGCGTAAAGAAGGCCTGGCTCAAAAAAAAGAAATCCTTCTTCAAGGAAAGCATGAGCTGCTCGAATACAAACGCCAGGCGGAACAGGAACTGAAAGAACTTGAAAAAGAGCTGAAAGGCAAAGAAAAGAAACTTGAGGATTACAGCGAAAAGCTTGAAGAAAAATTTGAAAAAGCAACGGAAAAGGAACACGACCTCATCCTGATGGAAAAAGATCTGGCCCGCAAGGAACGTGGGCTGGAAGAAAAGGAAGAGCAGCTTAATAAAAAGATGGATGAACAGGAGCGCAAGCTCCAGGAAGTCTCCGGCCTGACGGTCGAGGAAGCCAAAAACCGCCTGATGGAAGAGGTCGCCTCGCGAACCCGCCATGAAGCCGCGAAAACCATGCGCGTCATCGAGATGGAAGCGCGGGAGAACGCGGACAGGAAGGCCAAGGAAATCATAGCCAACGCCATCCAGCGGTATGCCGGCGATTACGTCGGCGAGCAGACGGTCACCGCCGTCACCCTGCCCAGCGACGACATGAAAGGCAGGATCATCGGCCGCGAAGGACGCAATATCCGGGCGTTGGAAGCCGCCACCGGCGTCGACCTCATCATCGACGACACCCCGGAAACCGTCATCCTCTCCGCGTATAACCCCCTGCGCCGCCAGGTCGCCAAGATGGCCCTGGAACGCCTCATCCAGGACGGGCGCATCCATCCGGCCCGTATCGAGGACATCGTCCGCAAAGCCGAGGAAGAACTGGACGTGCAGATCCGGGAAGTGGGCCAGCAGGCCACCTTCGACGCCGGGGTTCACGGCATCCATCCCGATGTCATGCGCCTCCTCGGACAGCTCAAGTACCGGACGAGCTTTTCGCAGAACGTCCTGCAACATTCGCTTGAAGTTTCATCGCTCTGCGGCATGATGGCCGCCGAACTGGGGATGGACATCAAAAAAGCCAAACGGGCCGGGCTCCTCCACGACCTCGGCAAGGCCGTGGACCACGAAGTGGAAGGCCCCCACGCGCTTATCGGCGCGGATATCGCCAAAAAATACGGCGAGAGCAAGGAGATCGTCCACGCCATCGCCGCGCACCATGAAGACGTCTCCCCGGATTCCGTGCTCGCGGTCCTGACCCAGGCGGCGGACTGCCTTTCCGGCGCGCGCCCCGGAGCGCGCAAGGAACTCCTGCAAAACTACGTCAAGCGGCTGGAAGACCTGGAAGGCATCGCGGCCTCCTTCGACGGTGTGACCAAGGCCTACGCGATTCAGGCCGGTCGCGAACTCCGGGTCATGGTCAACTCCGATTCCGTGGACGACGACACGACCTACCTGCTCTGCAAGGACATCGCTGAAAAGATCGAACAGAGCCTGACGTATCCCGGCCAGATCCGGGTCACCGTCATCCGCGAGCGCCGCGCCGTCGGCATCGCGAAATAATCCGATCCCGGTGCCGGACGGTCATGCAGACCCGACCGGCCCCCGGTTTAACCGGGGGGGCATGGCCCCGCGTGCGGGGCCGGTTTAAACCAGAGGCCCCGCGGCCACCCCCCCC
>JAJBSY010000340.1:3849-8458 GCA_020861205.1 Deltaproteobacteria bacterium
GTCCGGCACCGCTTTTTCCCGGAGAGTCATGTCCGCTCGTTCCGTGCCCTTTTACAAGCTGAGCCCCGGCGGCAACCCGACGATCCTCGTCCGGGACGACAACCTGCTTTCTTTCGGGACCACCGCCCAGGAACGCGCCGCCATTGCCCGCGCCTTTATGGACCCGGATATTCTCGGAGCGGAACAGGTCGGCTTTCTCGACACATCCCGCCCCTTGCCCCACATGGAAATGATGGGAGGCGAATTCTGCGTCAACGCGATACGTTCCGCCGCGTTGGTCTTCGCCATGCTCGGTCTCTTGCCGCAAACGCCCGTTTCCGGCCATTACGAAGGCACGATCACGGCTTCCGGAACCGTGGACCCCGTCCGGGTTCGCGTCCGTATATCGTCCGTGAAAACCGGAACCCCGGCGACCGAGGGCGATGCGGCGGTGGCCGTTTCCTTTGCGTCTGCCGCTCCAAAAGACCTTGTGCGGGAATACCCCAACGGAGAGACCCTGGTCCATCTCCCCGGCATCACGCATCTTTTGCTCGACGCGGCCCGGCATCCTTTGCCGGAATCACCCCTGGCGGCAGCGGCCGCTAAACGCAAGGAGCACGGACTGGAAAACCGGGAAGCCGCCGGCGTCATCTGGTATGCTCCCGCCCCGGACGGCGCGGTTTCGATTACTCCGGTCGTCCATGTAGCCGCGACCGGTTCCTCCGTCGCCGAAACCGCCTGCGGATCCGGATCGCTGGCCCTGGCCCTCCTGCTCGCGCGGTCCGGGACGACGAATATCGCCGTACGCCAGCCGAGCGGCCATGACATCCGCGTATCTTTCGAGCAACCCGCTACGCCATCCTCCCCGCTCACGGCCTGGATCGACGGTATCGTCCGACTGACCGCCGACGGCACGGCCCACCTTCCCTTCTAGCAACCGCATTCTCGCTCTTGCCCACGATTGATATCCCTGAATAAGAAGGTGCCTTTTCATATTGACAGCGGCGAAGCTCGTCGGTTATAAAATTCAGAAGGTACCTTTTTATGGAGGTAAATTATGTTCGGAACTCACAGATCAGCTCACCACTGCCCACAAGCGCCACACGGACGAAGCTTGCGTCCCCGTTGTCATGGTGGGTACACGCTTTCCCGCCCGCCGGTTCATCCGGTCAGCCGCAAGGAGAAAAATTGCCCATTGTGTGACAAACAGTATGCGTTGGACGCGCCCGGCTGCGGCAGGGGTGCCTCTCCCGCCACCGCCGAACGGTAAAAGGAGTGCCCATGAATCAGGATGAAACCTACGCCGTCGCGTCCATCACGGACGAAACGCTGATCGCGCTGTTCAGGCGGACGGCCCATTTCATGGCCCGCGCCTATCACCACCAGGGACATGCGCACCATGCCCAAAAACACGTTCTTTCCATCCTGCGGGAAAAAAAATCGATGAATCAGCGCGATCTTATGGAAATTCTCGGCGTGCGCTCGGCATCCTTAAGCGAGCTGCTCGGGAAACTGGAAAAAAACGGTCTCATCACCAGGGAAAAGGACGAGCGGGACAGACGGAACATCGTCATAAGCATCACGGATGCCGGAATCGCGTCGGTAAAGGATCATGTGACTGAACAACGGAAAAGCGCGGAAGCGGTTCTCGGCCCGCTGACCAGGCCGGAACGGCAGCAACTGGGTGAATTGCTGCTTAAAATCCTGGTCGCGCTTGAAGACGAATTCCCCGACCAAGGCGGAGGCCGTCCTCACGAACACGGTTCCCACGGGTGTTGCGAGCACGGACCCGGCTGGCTTCGCGGTCATGGGCGCTTTATGCGCAACGGAGAAGACGGGGAACGCGGACCCCATGATCCAGGCTCCGGACGCGGGCACGCGTTTCCGGGTCAGGATGGGGAATGCGGGCATACCGGTCCTGGCGGGGAATCCCCGGTACAGCCGAGTTCGAAAAGCCGAAAACCGGCATCCTGATAAGCGCCGCCGCCATGGACGGCGTCCGGAATAAAGTTGGCGGCAAAAGGGCCGGGCTCTCCCCGCCCTTCTTTTTCGTATCTGGTTACCGGTTTTTACCGCCGAACATCCCGCTGCCGCCCACCGGGAAGAACCAGGCGGGCATCAACCGTTCCAAAAGCGCGGCAACGCGATCGCTCGCCGGTGTCAGCAATATCCAACTTACGACCATGCAGGCTATGGACAGGGACCCCATGTAGACGTCGCTGAACCAATGCGCGCCCGCCATAATCCTGGGCATGGCGAAAATGACCGCCAACAGCGCCGCCAGGCCGAAAGTGCGTCGTCCGAAGTACCGCGCCATGAAGGCGGCAAAGACCATGAGCATCATGCCGTGGTCGCCGGGAAAGCTGTTCCGGTCTCCGCTTTTTACGGGAAAATCGACCAAATCGCCGACCCGGTTCGCGCCGTCGAAGAAGTATGTCGGGCTGGGATGCTTGATGGGGATCAAACCGCTGCACTGCTTTATCAGCACGCCGGTCAACAACATGCAAACGCCGAGGCAGATCATGAGGCGCCTGCCCGCATTATCCGCGCGACGGAAATAATAATAGTACAGCAATCCCATAGCGATAAAGGAAATCGCATCAAACGCGCGGACATTGGTGTACGCGACCAGAAGGCCGAACCGGGAACCCGGAACCAGCTTTGCGTTGAAAAAATAAAAGATGGCGGCATCCAGTTCTTTCCAGGCGTTGTTCGCAAGGAAATAGGACGCGAGGATACCCGCGCCCAAAAGCGTCAACAGCACGGCTGTAACAAGGCGTTTCGTCATGTCTCCATCCCCGGTCGGGCATTTTTGCGCGTGTTGCCGAATAGGGCGCGCTGCAGATCAACCAATGTTTTTACGCCGCCCCTCGCCTCCGCGCCGAAGGGGAAAAGGATCGGATCGTATCCAAGGCGCCCGGCCTGCGCGAATCGAATCCCATGCGCGTGCACCGGGCGGATCTGCCCGTTCAGGTCCACCTCGCCCCACAATATGGCCCGTTCGGGCAGCGGTACGTCGTAAAAGGAGGATAATACGGCGGCAACCAGCGCCAGATCCATACCGGGATCCTGCAACTTCAGCCCTCCCCCGATTTTGGCGTAAATATCGACCTGCGCGAAATTGATCCGCAGCCGTTTTTCCAACACGGCGAGCAGCAGGTGCAGCCGGTTCACGTCAAACCCCAGGCCGGTGCGGCGGGGTATGGACAGATAGGTTTTTGCGACCAGGGCCTGGATTTCGACGGCGAAGGGACGCTGTCCCTCTATGGCCATCACAACGGCCGTTCCGGAAAGGGACGCGTCACGCGCGCCGAGAAAATACGTGGAGGGATCCGGAACCAGTTCCATACCCGAATTGACCATCTGAAAAACAAGCAGTTCCTGGTTGGGGCCGAAACGGTTTTTGAGCACCCGCAGCAAGCGGAACATGTGACGCCTGTCCCCTTCCAGGGAAATGACGGTATCCACGAGATGCTCCAGCAATTTCGGCCCGGCGATCGCCCCTTCCTTGGTCACATGCCCGACAAACAGCACGCAGGTCCCGGAAGCGCGGCACATCTCCGCAAGTTCCGTGGCAACGGCCCGAACCTGGCCGACATTGCCCGGAAGCCCTTCGGCCTGGGAGGAAGCGACGGTTTGCACCGAGTCGACAATGAGCAGATCCGGAGGTTCCGGTCCTTCCAGGACGGGAAAAACATCTTCGATCCGCGAGGTGGAAAGGCCGGTAAGGCTTTCGTGCAAGACGCCAAGGCGCTCGGCCCTGGCCTTGATCTGGCTCAGGCCCTCTTCACCGGAAAGGTAGACGGCGCTCTTCCCCGAAGCGGCGACGGCGCCCGCAAGCTGCAGGAGGAGGGTCGACTTGCCTATGCCCGGCTCGCCGCCGACCAGGATGGACGCGCCCGGCGTCAACCCGCCCCCCAAAATCCGGTCCATGGCCGCAACGCCGGTACTGAAGAGCGCGCCGTGAGAATCCGCGGCGTCCCGCAGAGGGGCGATGACCGGCGAGGAGGCAAGAGACTGAGAACGGCGGGATTTACCCGGTTTGTCCGGCGTGACGGTTACGGGCTCGAGGGTGTTCCAGGCGTTGCAGGATGCGCACTGCCCGCGCCATTGCATGGCCTTGGCGCCGCAAGCGGCGCAGACGTATATTTCCCGCGTTTTTGCCATGCGGCGTCACTTTTGCGTCTTTGCCGGATCCTGCGCGTCGACGATTTTCACCTCGAATTCATACGCGGAATTCGGCAAATCGAAAAACACCGTGGTAAACGGCACTCTGCCGCCGGGAGGAATATCCGTGTTGTTGGTCAGAATCATGTACTGGCTGGTGAGGGCGCTCTCGATGGCCGGCTTGGAAAGCGTCCGCAACTGCAACAGCGAAAGCACCACGCCGCAGTATTGCTCCCGCAAAACGAGCGCGTTGCCCTTGTTGTCGAACAGCGTCACTTCCAGCAGAACAAGGTCTTTGGGCGCATCGAAGTTGTTGACGACGGCGCCTTCCACCACGACCATGGGGCCGGTGTTCTCGTTTTCCGTCACCGTATACTGGCGCACGTTCTCAAGGGCGAGTCCCCGCACGGCCGCCAGGCGGGCGGCTTCTTTTTCCGGATCCGGAACGGATTTCCGACAAGAA
>JAJBSY010000149.1 GCA_020861205.1 Deltaproteobacteria bacterium
CTATAGGATATACCATATCCTTATCGCGCCTTGCTCGAAAAATTCATTGACGCGAACATTACCCGGAGGTTTTTTATGTCCCATCCATCCGTTATGCTGTATGCGCTTTCGACGTGCATTCATTGCCGTCACACAAAGGAATACCTTGAAAAAAACAACATTGACTTTGAGTGCACGTATGTGGATAAATTGTCCGGTCAGGAACGTGAGACGGTTTTGGAAAAGGTGCGCGAGGTGAATCCTCGCCTGTCTTTCCCGACCATGATAATCGGGCCGTCCCATACCGTGGTCGTGGGCTTCAACCCAGAGGCCATCCAGGAGGCGTTGGCTCAATGAGCGAATTACCGGCGAACGCGCAGGAACTGCACGATATTCTCGGTCCATTGCAGGAAAAAAAAGGCTACTTCTTCAACCATGACCGGACCATGAGTTTCCCCCTCCTGGAGCAGTTGCTCGTGACCAGGGGAATGTACGGATACATGGCCTGCCCCTGCCGCCTCGCCAACGGCGAATATGCCAAGGACAAGGATATCGTCTGCCCGTGCGTTTACCGGGAAGCCGACGTCGCCGAATTCGGCACCTGTTATTGCGGCCTGTATGTGTCCCGGGAATGGAACGAGAAAAAAACCGTTTTCAGGGCGATTCCCGACCGGCGTCCTCCTGGAAACATCGTTTTGTGATTCCCGTCCCGATATTCTCTGAAAAAAGCCCGCTTGCAGCGGGCTTTTTTCAGAGAAGGGGAAGCGGATCCGGTTCGGCCACGCAAAGGGCAGCCGCCAAGACATGGCAAGCCCAGGCGGGGAGAAGGGGAACCGGCCGGACCGGATCGGGCGTGGCCGGACCCGCCGGGAGTGCCTCGATTTGACTTCGGACGAAGAAAGCAAGTTCCGCGTTGGGCGAAGTGTATCAAGACATACATGCGCTTCGCCCGGGGAGAGCCTGACGCAGTATTGAGCAAAGTGAGGCACTTCCCCCGGCTCCGGGGTTGACCCGGCCCCGCTTCATGGTACCATTGCTGAATGCGCTCTGTTTCGCGCTTCGCCGGGTTGTTGCCGCCGAGGAACCAATAGCCGGAGGAATGTCCCATGACTGGTCCGGAACGGGAAAAGTCGAACAGGCTGAAAGTATACCGGTACGTCAAAGACGGTATTGTTTCCCAAGATCTCCGTCCCGGAACCATGATTCACGAGCGCGATCTCGCCCAAACGCTGGGCGTCAGCCGCACGCCCGTTCGCGAGGCGTTGCAGACGCTGCAGGACGACGGCTGGTTGACGGTCATCCCGCGCAAAGGAACCGTCGTCCGGCCTCTGGGCAGGGCGGAAATAGAGGAAGTTCTCCAACTGCGGGTCATTATCGGCGCCGCGGGCATCAAATTCTCTGTCGGCCGCATAGGCGCCAACGCTTTCGCCCACCTGAAATCCCTCATCGCGGGCCAGGAGGCGGCCGCCGCCGGTCTGGATTATATGAAATTCATCGAAGCGGACATGCAACTGCACGTGGCCATGGTCCGCCTTGCCGGAAACCGGCGGCTTTCGCTCATCGCGGAGGAACTGCTGGACAATTTCAGGAGGGTCGGCCTTGAGGCCGTGCGGGGAAGGCAGGAATTATCCGGGCCGATCGCGCAGCACAAGGCGATTGTCGCGGCCCTTGAAGCCGGAGACGCGTGCGCGGCCGAGAATATCCTGATCGACCATATAGAGTGTGTACGGCGGGCCCTTCTGGGGCCGGGATTACGTTGTTCCGACCCTTGAGGCCTCCGTCAACCCGTTGCGGCGCAAAGCCGGAGGAGTTGGCCCGGTCAGCTGGTCAGGCGAGCAGCCGGGTCTCGAGGTCGGCCACGGAAGGCGCGAGCGCGTCCGCCCCGGCTTCTTCCAGTTCCCGCCTGGTCCCGTAACCGTACAGGACGCCGATGCAGGGCATTCCCACGTCGTGCGCGCCGTGAACGTCGTGTTCCCTGTCCCCGGCCATGACGCAGCCCGCGCCGGCATCCACGCCATACCGTTCGCAGGCGCAGCGCAGCACATCCGTCTTGGTGAGACGGTTCAGGGCTGTGCTCGCGCCCGTTATTCCCGCGAAACACGGGGCCAGGCCGAAGTGTTCCAGGATGCGGATGGCGGAGTCTTCCTGTTTGGACGTCGCCAGGAACAGACGTTTACCGGCCCCGCGAAGGGTTTGCAGCATTTCCGGCACGCCTTCGTAGACGGAAAGGTCAAAAATGCCGTCGGCCTTGTAGTATCGTGTGAATTGCGCGACGGCATCGTTGACCGTGTCGTCTTGCAAGCCGAAAGACCGGAAAGAATCCCCGAGGGGAGGGCCGATGACTTTTTGCAGGCTGTCCGGGGAGGCGTCTATCCCGAAATCCCGCAGGGCGCGGCTGAATGATTTGGTCACCCCGGGCTTGGAGTCGATGAGCGTCCCGTCCAGATCGAAGAAAATGGTGTGCTGTCCCATACTATCCATGAGTATTATCGGTTTTGGCGTAGATAGCGCCTCATTCGCGTGACGCTTCGTCAGGCCCTTGCCGCGAGCGAAGCGAGTCTCGATACCTTTCGCAGCGCTTTCCCTGTCTGAAGACAAATTGAGGCGCTAGCCGTCCGCAAGGTCGCTTGTCCGCTTCCAGGTCCGGATGCTATGGTGCATTGAAGGAAATAGCAACGGCATTATGCGCCGGTTTTCGCCTGAACCCATAGACTGGAAGGAAGCGGTATGCTGGATCTCTCGTGCGACGAATCGGGCCTTGCCAACGCCGTCCGGCGGGCCAGGGAAAAAAATATCATCATACCGACCTTCGCGCAGATGCGCGATCCGGATATCATCCCCGGCCCTGTCAAAAAGCGGCTGGCCGCGCTCGGCCTGTGGGACCTGGATCCGGCGAACCTTTTCCGCATTACCTGGAAAAACGAGCCGAAAGCGTCCGGCGGCGGATTCGGGGCCGTGAACCGCCTGGAGTTGCCGCCGTCGCTCACGGGGGTGAAGGCCCGCATCGCGCTGCTGCTCGGCAAGTGGTTCCCGACCGGCGCGCATAAGGTCGGCGCGGCTTTCGGGTGCCTGGTTTCCCGCCTGGTCACCGGACGGTTCGATCCCACGGCGGAAAAGGCCGTCTGGCCGTCCACCGGCAACTATTGCCGGGGCGGAGCATACGACGCCACCCTTCTGGGATGCGATTCCATCGCCATCCTGCCCGAGGGGATGAGCAGGGAGCGGTTCGACTGGCTGGCGAACGTGGCCGGGGAGACCATCAAGACGCCGGGAACCGAGAGCAACGTCAAAGAAATTTTCGACAAATGCCGGGAACTGCGCGAATCCGGGGACAAGCTCCAGATTTTCAACCAGTTCGACGACATGGGAAACTACCTCTGGCACTATACGGTGACCGGCCCGGCCATGGCGGAGGCGGTCAGATCCCTGGTAGCCGGGGACGAGCGGTTCAAGGGGGTCGTGCTGGCAACCGGTTCCGGCGGCACCCTCGCCGGCGCGGATTACCTCAAAACGCTGTATCCCTTGTCCAAGATCGCGGCGTGCGAGGCGGTCCAGTGCCCGACGCTTCTCCGCAACGGGTTCGGCGAGCACCGTATCGAGGGCATAGGCGACAAGCACGTGCCCTGGGTGCATAACGTCAGGAATACGGACATGGTCATCGCGGTGGACGACGAGGTTCCCATGAAGCTTGTCCGCTTGTTCAACGAGCCGGCGGGCAAGGATTTCCTCGTCTCGCGCGGGGTCGATCCCCGTCTCGTGGACAACCTCCCCCTCCTGGGCATCTCGGCCGTGGCCAACGTCGTCGCGGCCGTCAAGTTCGCCAAGTATTACGAACTGTCCGAGGAAGACGTGGTGCTCACCGTGGCCACCGATTCCATGGAGATGTACGGCAGCCGCCTGCGGGAGATGGAAGACGAGCGCGGCGCGATGGACGCCGTTTCTTCCGCCATCGCCTGGAGCGCCCTGCGGGAGACGGGAACGGACCAGATGGAGGAGCTTACCTATCTGGGCAAAAAACGGCTCCACAATCTCAAGTATTTCACCTGGGTGGAGCAGCAGGGGAAAACCGTCGAGGAACTGCGGGCACAGTGGTATGACCCGGATTACTGGTCCTCCGTCCCCGCTCTCGGCCCGCAACTGGATAAACTGATCGAAGCGTTCAACGAACGCGTGGGGCTTTTGGCGGGCACGGCGTAAAATGATCGAAGCGTCCGGCGGCGTTTATCGCTCGTACCCGTCCGGGTGTTTCGCGTGCCAGTTCCAGGCGGTGGCCACAATATTTTCCAGATCGGACCGGGTGGGCTTCCAGCCGAGCACGGCCTCGGCCTTGGCGCTGGAGGCCACCAGCCGGGCCGGGTCGCCCGCGCGGCGTCCTTCGATGCGTGATGGGATGGATTTGCCCACGACCTTTTCGGCGGTGGCGATGACCTCTTTTACCGAGAAGCCGGCGCCGTTGCCCAGGTTGACCGCGTCGCTCCTTCCGCCGTTCCGCAGATAGGCGAGCGCCAGGATGTGGGCGTCCGCGAGATCCTCGACATGAATATAGTCGCGGATGCAGGTGCCGTCCGGCGTGTCGTAATCGTCGCCGAACACGGTGATCTGCTTGCGGCGCCCAAGGGGAACCTGCAAAATCAGCGGGATGAGGTGGCTTTCCGGGAAATGCGCCTCGCCCAGCGACCCGTCGGCGATGGCCCCGGCCACGTTGAAGTACCGGAGGGAAACGGACGCGATGCCGTGCGCGGGGCCGACCCAGCGCATCATCTCTTCCATTATCCGCTTGGTTTCGCCGTACGGGCTGGTGGGGCGGTGCGGCGCGTCCTCCGTGACCGGCACGGTGTCCGGGTCGCCGTAGACGGCGGCGCTGGAAGAAAAGACGAGGTTACGGACGGAATGCGCCACCATGGCTTCCAGGAGCGTCTGCATCCCCAGGACGTTGTTGTTGAAATATTCGAGCGGTTTTTGCACGGATTCCCCGACCTGGGTGCTGGCCGCGAAATGGATGACCGCGTCGATGGGGTACCCGGCGAGGATGCCGTCAAGGGTCGCCCTGTCGCGAATATCGCCCTGGACGAAAACGGCATCCGGGTGGACGGCCGCCTTGTGACCAGTTCGCAAACTGTCGATAACGACGGGTTTTTCCCCTTGCGCGACAAGCGCCCGAACCATGTGCGAGCCGACATACCCGGCCCCGCCGCAGATAAGAATCATGGAAATATCCTTGCGTCTACACGTTGTCCTTCACACAGGCGAACCCTGACGGCGGATCCGGAAAATTCAAACGCCCGCCGGAGGCGGCTCCAGGCAGTCCGGCCGGAGCGCGAAGAAATCGCCGAGCATGTAAAGGGAGCCGCACACCAGGACCGGGTGGCGTTCCGGGTTTGCCGCGACCTCCGCCGCCATATACGACGCGATGTGATCGCGCGCCTTGGCAAGGGCCTCGGCCATGTCCCGCACGGGCACGGCGGAAAGCCCCACGGCGCGGGCCAGGGTTTCCGGTTCCATGGCGCGCGGGTTGTCCTTGATGGGCGGCACAAAGACGGGGCCGGTCGCGAGAGCCCGCAGATGGGCCGCCATGGCCGCCGGGCTTTTGTCCTCCAGGCAGGAAAAGATGACGGCGGACGGCGCAATGCCCTCGGCCGCCAGCGCTTCGCCCAGCGCGGCCATGCCGTGGCCGTTATGGGCCCCGTCAAGCAGCAGGGGCGGATGGCTGTAAGCGGCGGAAGCGGGAACGAATTGCATCCTGCCGGGGATGAACGCGGTGGCGAGGGCCCGGGTTTCCCTCTCCTCGCAAGGGCGCCAGCCGTTGTCGCGGGCCATGCGCCGCCAGACGGCCAGGGCCAGCCCGGCATTGGCGTACTGATGGCCGCCGGCGAGCCCGAGGGGCACGGCGCCGTCACGGATCCGGGGCGGGAGGCTGTCCCGCGCTCCGGTTTCATACAGGGCCGAGCCGTTTTGGGCGGCGGCCTCCCGTAAGACGCGGGCGGCTTCGGGGGGTTGAATCGCGCTGAAGACGGGCAGACCAGCCCGGATGGCCCCGGCCTTGTCCCTGGCGATGGCCGTGACGGTATCGCCGAGGATGCGGCAGTGGTCCAGCCCGATTGGGGTATAGGTGACCATATCGACGGGCAGGGCGGTAACCGCGTCCCAGGTGCCGCCAAGGCCTGTTTCCAGGACGGCGACATCCACGGGATTACCGGCGCCTCCTCCGAAAACGAGAGCCGCGAGGGCGGTAAGAAACTCGAAATAGGTAAGCTTCTCGCCGCCCGCTTCCATCACCCGGTTGGCGGGCGCCACCACCGCGCTCTCCCCGATGGGAACGCCGTCGAGACGGATGCGTTCGCGGAAGGACACAAAATCCGGGGAGGTGTAAAGGCCCGTCCGCAAGCCGTGGGCCTGGGCCAGCGCGGCGATAAACGTGGCGGTGGAGCCTTTGCCGTTCGTTCCCGCGATTTGAACCGCGGCCGCAGGCCTACCCGGGGAAAGGCGGCCGAGCACGTCGCGCAAGCGGCCCAGTTCCGGGCGCATACGAAAAAGGCCGAGCGTGCCCAGGTAGTCGGCAAGCTCGGCAAACGATGCGAAACGGCGGGAAGGCGACATGGCGGAAAGGCTGCGGCGCCTTAAAAGCCCATGAGCGAGAAATTGAAATCAACAACCTTTTTCGCGGGATCGAACACGATGGTCAGAAGCAGCGGTTGCCCCGGGCTTTCAGGCTGCGGTTCCCGCACGTATTTGCCGATAACGAGGGTCTGGCCGCCGCCGCTCTTCGAGGCGTAAACGTAATCGGCTTTTTTGCGGGAGTACCGCCACACTTCGCGGCCGCCTTCCCACGTTTCGGTGGAATCGGCGGGGCCGAGCGCATCAAGCACGCGGGAAACGGGCGAACCCAGGGGGATTTCGATTTTGTCCGAATGAACCGGGGTTTGGCGTTCGCTCGGCGGAACGGGATCAAGGGTTCCTTCCGGGGATGAACCGTTGCAGGCGGCCAACAGCAGGCAACAGGTGCAGGCGATTATGGGAAAAATACGCATTATGTTCCTCTTTTGGATACGGCGCTCGCGGCGCCTTTATACGAACGCCCTACCTTACGGGAAAAGCATCCCCTCGGCAAGACGGCAAAAGTCCGGGTACCGCCTCAATGTGCGTGATACTTCGTCTGGCTCGTCCCGCGCGAAGATCCCGTATGTCTTGATACGTGCCGCTTCGCGGAACTCGCCTCCTTGTCTGAGGCAAATTGCGTCATACCAAAGCCCGGCCCGGCGATGAAGGATCATCCTAAGGCGTGAAGCGCGTCCCCCGTGTCACATGGCCGTGCCGCCGCCCTTGCCCTCCGTTCCCCTCCCATGTACACCGGAAGCATCATGAACGGGAAGGTGTTGCCATGCGCGGGGTAGGGACGGCTTTTTTTCTGGCGGTATTTTTTGGAGCCATATTGTCGCCGTTTTTCCGGGCGGAAGCGGCGGCGCCCGGGGAAAGGGCGGAGGCGATCCTGAAGGAGGCCGCCGTTTTCGTGGTAGCGTACCCGGACGCCGGGCTTTCCGTGACCCACGGCGATGATGGTGTGTATATTTCCTTCGGCCAGAAGGGACGCTTCCTGTACAGCCCTTGGGAGGGCTGCCCCGGCGTTTCCCCGGCTGACACGGGGGATGCGCCGCTCTGCGCCGTTTTGCGGCAGCCGTATCCCGCAGGCGCGGGAGGACGCCGCCCCGATCCGGGGTTTGACCCGGGAAGGGTGCGCAGCGAAGCGTTTTTGAAGGCACTGTATGGGGAGACCGCGGCGGATGTGGCCAAAGACCTGGCGCCGGTGCGCCTTTTGGGAGAGACCTGGAAGTTTTCGGCGCGGCACGGCGCCGCCGACGCCTTGCGCCGCGTCGCGGCCAAGCTGGAAAAAGCGGTCGCGGCGGATCCGAAGCTGAAGGCGTATGTCCTTCCCGGCGGCGGCACGTATGCCTGGCGGACGATACAGGGCTCGCCGCACCTTTCGGCCCACTCCTTCGGCATCTGCATCGACCTGAACGTGGAAAAGGGCGTTTACTGGCTCTGGCACCCGGACCCGGCGACCGTGGAAAAAATTCGGGTCGGGTACCCCCAGGAAATCGTGGATGCCTTTGAATCGGAAGGGTTCATCTGGGGCGGCAAATGTCATTCCTTCGACTTCATGCACTTCGAATACCGGCCGGAACTTGTGGGGCCCGCGCGCCGGGAGACGAGGCGCTGAGCCGCCGGATCACTTTGCAAAAGCGCGGAGGCCGCCGAGGACATGGCGCGTCATGCCGTCAGGCGTGGCCGCGCCCGGTCGCGGTTGTCGGAAGAAAGCGCGCAGGTGAAGGGCCGCCCCCGGCTGCAATCAACAGTCACTGTTGAACGCCGCCCCGTTGTGGTTTAACAACAGATAACAAAATTCCGAAGTTTTTTGCCGTTGCGGATCGCTTTGTTCTCTGTGTTATACAAGGGCTGGTGTGGAAAATGGCA
>JAJBSY010000237.1 GCA_020861205.1 Deltaproteobacteria bacterium
TGCCTGGAAGAGGGAGAAACCCCCGAAGCGGCGCTCGTGCGCGAGGTGGCCGAGGAAACCGAACTGCCGGTGTCCGTTCGCGACAAGCTGGCCGTTATCCGGCATTCCTACACCACATGCCGCGTGACCATGCACGCCTTTTCCTGCAACCTGCTGGATACGGACAAACAACCCGTGCTGCACGCCGCCGTGGAAGGCAAGTGGATACTGCCCTCGGAAACCGCCGACTACGCCTTTCCGGCCGGGCACAGGAAACTGCTGGACCGGCTCGGCTGGGGACGGGAAGCGAAAGGGGGTTCCCCTTCCTCCCCTGTACCCGCATGACAGGCGCGTTCAGTGATGCCTCCAGAGGAGATACGATGAGCAAACCGCAACTATCGTCGCGGATTAACGTCACGCTCGCGAAGGCCGGGGCCTATGACGACGGCGCAGTCCGCAAGGCCGCGGCCGTCCTGGATTTTCTCGACATTCCCCTGGCATCAGGCGACCGGGTCCTGATCAAGCCGAACCTGCTCCGCGCGGACGTGCTCACCTGCACGAACGCAACGATCATTGCGGCAGTCTGCCGTTACCTGCTGGACAAAGGGTGCAGGGTGACGGTCGGGGATTCGCCCGGGTTCGGAACCGCCAAAGGGATTGCGAAAAGCATCGGCCTGGACAGGGCGCTGGAGTCGGCCGGGTGCGCCTCGGTTCCGGTAATGACGCTGGATTCCCCGGTCATGAAACCGCTGACTTGCGGCGGTTTCATCGGGCTTTCGCGGCACGCGCTGGAGGCGGATTACATCGTCAACCTGCCCAAGCTCAAGGCACACGCGCAGATGCGCGTCACGGGCGCGGTCAAGAACCTGTTCGGCTGCATCAGCGGCGTGCGCAAGGCTTTCGCGCACTCGCGCTACGGCGACAAGGAGCGGAACGGAATACAGGTGTTCCCGTCATTGGTGGCGGACATCCTCACCCATCTGCCGCCCGTGGTGACGCTGATGGACGGCATAACCGCGATGCACGTGCGCGGGCCATCGGGCGGCAGGGAATTCCCCGCCCGGTTGCTGGCCGCGAGCGCATCCCCGGTGGCCCTCGACACGGCGGTTTATTCCATGCTCGGCGTTTCCCCGGAGGAAATACCCTTGTGGCGGGAACTGCAACGCAGGATGGCCCCCGGGGCCTTTCTTGAGGAGATCGCTTTGTCCGGGGAGGATATCGGCGAATTCGACCTCTCCGGCTTCATGCTGCCGGCGACGCTGGCGCCCCAGACCTTCAATCCCTTCCGGCTCGCCGTGAGCACCGCGAAGCGCCTGTGGGCCCGGGCGGCGCCCGGCGGATCCTGAGCCACGCGCGGTTCCCGCATCATTTTCCCCAAGCGAACATGGGGTTCTGCACGCAGAACTTGCCGCCGGTTACGGCGATATCCGTCCCGGTTATGTAGCCCGCCTGGTCCGAAGCCAGGAAGACGATGGCCGGGGCGATTTCCTCGGCCTTGCCCAGCCGGTTGAGCGGACATTGCCGTTCAAGGGCTTCGCGGCCTTCCGCGATCATGGGCACGCTCATTGGCGTATCGAAAAATCCCGGCGTGTACGCCGCGACCCGGATGTTGTCCGGGGCGAGCTCCGCCGCGAGGGCCTGGGTGAAGGCGGTCAGGCCGCGTTTGGCCACGGCGTAGACCCCGACGCCGGCCACGGGGATGACCGCTCCGAAGGACGAGGCGTTGATGATGACGCCGCCGCCGGTTTTGCGCATTTCCCGCACGGCCAGCTTGCAACATTCGAACACGCTGGACAAATTGACGTCGAGGCAGGCGTCCCATTCTTCCCGGTTCAGGTCCATAAGCGCTTTCCGCAAAGGATTTCCGGCGTTGTTGATCCAGATGTCGAGCTTGCCGAACCGTTCCACGACGGCGTTGCAAAACGCGGTCATGCGCGGGGTATCCGTAACGTCCGCGGGGAACGCCAGAACCCGTTCCCCAAAACCGGCTGCGGCGCATTCGTCGTAAAAAGCGTCCAAAGCTTCCTTCCGCCGCGCGCAGACGGCGACCAGGCAGCCTTCCTTGAGGAACTCCCGGGCGACGGCCCTGCCGATGCCCACGGATCCGCCGGTTATCACCACCACTTTGTTTTTGAGCTTCAGATCCATTGCGGCCTCCGGAACGCATCCCGGTAAAACGGAAGAGAGGGTGAACGAACCGCCCGACCATGGAGCCGGGCAAGGCGGGAAAGGGATGGAGCGCATCCCTTTCCCCGTTACTTACTGTGCGACGACGAAATTGCCGGGGTACTCGCCCTGCAGCGCGACGGAGGTGTTTTCCGCCGCGGCCAGGGAAGAATAGGGCCCCACCTGGACGCGGTGGAAATTGAGTTCCGGCACGAAGACGACGCGGGAAGCCTGTCCTTTGTCCTGCAGGGATTTCGCGAGATTGTGCGCGTTTTCCTTGATCGAGAACGAGCCGATCTGCACGTAGAAATTGCCGGTCAGGTCCTTCCCTACCTGCCCCGGGATGGCGCCGATGCTTTCAAGGCGGACCCTGGCGGTGCCCGGTCCTATCATGCCGATTTGCTCCGCCCCGGTCCGGGTCAGGTCGATGATGCGGTTGGCGACAAAGGGGCCCCGGTCGTTGACGCGGACCACGATGGACTTGTTGTTGTCCAGGTTGGTCACGCGCAGCTGGGTGCCGAAGGGCAGCACCTTGTGCGCGCAGGTCATGCCGTACATGTCGTACACTTCGCCGTTGGACGTGGTTTTGCCGTGAAAATCCTTGCCGTACCAGGAGGCGATGCCTTCCTCGACATACCCGTGGCCGCTTTCCAGGGGATAATAGGTCTGCCCCATGACCGTGTACGGCTTGGTGCCGGGCGCGGAAGGCGTGCCGCTGACCGGGGGGGAGGTGGACATGCCGCCGCTGACGGATTGCTTGCCGCAGCCGGCAAGGGCGGCAAGGGACAGGCAGACGAGAATGACGGCGGCGAGGCGGGCTGCCCGGAACGGGTGGAAGGACGCGGGTGTCATAGCGGATTCTCCTGGTTTTCCGGCTTCCAGGCCCGCAGTTTCAACTCGACGGACGCGATGCCGTTGTAACGGTCGATATGCGGCGTGAAGGCCAGGCGAACGGTTTTGCCTTTCATGGATTGGGGAAGCGCGGCGTACTGCCGCCACGTCTTCCCGCGCAGGGTTATACCTGTTTCCTTATGGGTAAATTCCGTCAAGTTCAAGCCGCCGTTGCGCGTTTGAACGGATTTCACGATCACCGGCGGCGAAAGGAAGACGGGTTCCGGGTTTCCGGGGCCAAAGGGGTGCAGGAGCTCGAGCTCTTTTAAAAAGGTGAAATCGGCGGCATCGGTGAACCCCAGTTCCGCGTCTATGGAGCCGGCCGGGGGCGCCGCTTCGCCGCCCAGTTCCCCGGCGGCGATACGGTCGAACCTATCGGCGAATTCCTCCAGGTTTTCCTCGGCCAGGGTGACGCCAGCCGCCTGGCGGTGCCCGCCGAAGGCGATGAACAGCTCGGAGCAGGAAGCGAGGGCCGCGTGCAGGTCGAAGTCCGCGACGCTCCGGCCCGACCCCTTGATGGCGCCCCGCTCGGAACACAAGACCACGGCGGGGCGGTGCAGGGTTTCCACGATGCGCGAGGCGACGATGCCGATAATGCCCGGATGCCAGTGCGGGGCATGGAGCACCAGGCCTATGCGTCCGGCATCGGCCTGGGCCTTGGCCTGCTCCAGCGCCTCGACCATGATTTCCTTTTCCTCTTCGCGCCGGGCCTGGTTCAGGACGTCAAGCTCGCACGCGAGCGATGCCGCCTCGTCCCGGTCACGGGTCAGCATGAGGCTGACGGCGATGTCGCTTTTGCCCATCCGCCCGGCGGCGTTGATGCGCGGCGCGAGCATGTAGACCACCTGCCCGGCTTCAAGGGCCGCCGTGGGCGACTGGTTGCAGACGTTTTTCAGCGCCGCGATGCCGGGCCGACGGCCGCTGGCCAGCGTCAAAAGGCCGTTTTTGGCGAGAATTCTGTTCTGGCCCGTGAGCTCGACCACGTCAGCCAGCGTGCCCAGCGCGACAAGGTCCAGGTAGTCGCGCATATCGGCTTTCCGTCCGGTTTTTCCGGCGAAAAGGGTATTCAGGGCGGCCATGAGCAGAAAGGCGACGCCCACCCCGGCAAGGGCGGGGCAGGGGCAGGGGCCAAGGCGCGGATTGCAGATGGCGTCGGCGTCCGGCAGGGCGTCGCCGGGCAGGTGGTGGTCGCTGACGACGACGGTCATGCCAAGCTCCCTGGCTCTTGCGACGGGTTCGACGTCGGAGATGCCGCAATCCACCGTCAGGAGAAGGGAGACCCCTTCCGAGGCGAGGTTTTCGATCACGGCGGCATTCAGGCCGTACCCGGCCTCCAGCCTGCTCGGGATATGGTGGCGGACCGCTATGCCGTGAAAGGCCAGGAAATCCTTGACCAGGGCCGTCGCGGTGATGCCGTCCACGTCGTAGTCGCCCCAGACCAGCATGGGGCGTCCTTCCTGGAGCGCGTCGAAAAGAACCCGCGCGGCGCCGGTGAAATCCGGCCACGCTTCAAGGGGGGCGAGGTTGCGCAAATTGGGCGCGAGAAACCGCGACATGGCGGAAACATCCTGGAACCCGCGTTGCCAGAGAAGGGCCGCGAAGGAAGGAGAAATCTCCAGCCTGTCGGCCAGGGTTCGCAGGGTTCCGTTATCCGGCGGCGGCCCGGCGTAGCGTTTGTTCCATGTCTGGTCTGTCGGCATCAGTCTTCCAGGGACGTTTTCGCCATGCTCCGGACCCGGTCCACGTCGCAGTTGGCGATGATGCTCTCCTGCACCTTCTCGGGATCAAGCTCTTTGGGCAGAACGGACGTTACGGCTTCGTCCACGTCCAACGCGTCGGCGGAACCCGCCGCGTCAAGGTTGTGGGCCAGGAGGTTGGACGCGGTCAGAATGCGCGCGGGCGCCTGATAGGCGGGTTTGGCCTGGTGCGGCACGTGGTGCCAGTTGACGAGCTCGGTGAGTTTCGCGGGGATGCCCCAGAACGTGAGCAGGCGCGCGCCGACAACGGCATGGTCCAGCCCCCAGTAATTCTCCTCGGCCTGGTGAAAGGGAATGTTCTCGCAGGTCGCAAGGTCGTTGATGGCGATCCAGTCGGACGGGCAATAGGCGGCGAGCATCGTTTTGCCCATGTCGTGCAAAAGTCCCGCAGCGTACATGTCGTCGGCGGAAATGGCGTTTTGCGCCACGGGCATGGCTTTGGCGAGGCCGCGCGCGATGTTGGCGGTGAACAGCTGGTGTTCCCATAATTTCTCGAAAGGAAAGCCCTTGGGCAGGGGGATCCTGGAAACGGCCGAGGAAACGCCGAGCTGCAGGATGATGTTCCGCACCTCGTTCAGGCCGAGAAGGCGCACGGCGTGGGCGAGCGAGGAAACTTCCGTCTGCATGCCGTAATAGGCGGAATTGGCAAGACGCAGGATGCGCGAGGCGAGCCCCTGGCTGCGTTCCACCAGAGTGCTGATATAAGCCATGTCTCTGACCGAGGTTTCGGACGTGGCGGCGAACAGTTCCGGCAGCAGGCTCGGCTCGAACGGCAGGTCCGGGCTTTTTTCCGCGAGGTTCGCCAGGAAAGCCTGGGCTTTTTCGTACCGTTCTCTCATGCTTGTTCCCCTTGTGCGGGCGGTTCTTCGGATTGCGCCGCGGCGGGCGCGCCGGCCTGTTCCCGCGTGGCGGCTCTGGCTTTTTGCAGCGCGGCGGCGACGGCCTGTTTTTTATCCGCCGGGACCATGTCTTTGGTGACCATCCACATCAGGAACTTGAGCAACGTATCCTGCGCGGGGTTCAGCTCGAGCCCCTTGAGAAGATGGTCCAGCGCGGAGCCCGGATCCTTTTTTTCAAGAAAGGCCCTGGCGATGTTGTAATACAGATTCTCGTCGTGCTGGGTAAGTTCCAGCGCCCGGGAATAGTATGCGATGCTCTGGTCGTACATGCCGTTTTTACGCAAATTGATGCCGAAATCGTTGAACAGGTGTTTGTGTTCGGCTTCAAAGGCGCCGTCAAGTTTGACGAGCCGGCTCAGAATATCTTCGGCCTTGTTGTTTTCGCCGCGCTCCAGGTAAGTGATCCCCAGCCCGAAGTTGGCCCGGATGTTGTCTTCGTCGATCTTGAGCGCGTTGCCGTATTCCATCTCCGCGCTGTAATATTCCTTGTTCTTGCGGTGGCGGTCGGCCCGCGCGATGGTCTTGTTGACTTCCTTGATCTTCGGGAAGACGTTGCTGACGTAGAATTCCGGCTCCGGCGAAAAATGTTCGAGGAACTCGTCCTTGGAGATGCGTTTTTTGGGGCCGGACGGAACGTAATTGACGTTCAGGGGCTGCAGCTCGATTTCGCCGTTTTCCTGTTCAATGGCGTACCAGTACGATTTCTGGATGGTTTTCCGGGTTGTGGTGCCCGTGCCGACCTTGCGGACTTCCTGATTGGAAAAAACGCCCTCAAGGCCTTTTTTTTCAGGTGTTTGTCGCTGTTCCGACATGTGTGACTCCGGCGAAGGAAACGCTTCCGCACCCCGTCAGGGACGCATGGTCATAGAGTTGCAAAAACGGGCACCGCGCGTCCGGCTCCCGTTCCCATTGCCGCGCCGAAGCGGACGCGCCCGCTCCGATCCGCCGGAGATTAGCATACCTTCGCCATATTTTCCAATGCGGCCATTGCCGCGGCGCGCGGATCGGCCGCCCTGGCGATGGGGCGGCCCATAACCAGGAAATCGGCGCCCGCCTTGACCGCCATGGCGGGCGTCACAACCCGGCGCTGGTCGTCGTCCGAGCCTCCCTCCAGGCGGATGCCCGGGCAGAGGCATAAGAAGTCCTTTCCGGTGGCGGCCTTGACAGCCGCGGCCTCGAGCCCGGAACAGACCAAGCCGGGGAGTCCCCAGGTCCTGGCCTGAAGCGCCTTGGCGGCGACGGCCTTCGTGACCTCGCCGTCGGTGGTGTACCCGGCCTCGAGCGGGCTGGTGCTGGTAAGGATGCTGATGGCGAAGACCAGCGTGGGGTAACCGGCTTCCCGCACCCCTTCGAGCGCCGCCTTCGCCATCCGCTCGCCTCCGGCGTGGTGGATCGTGGTCATATCCGCGCCCAGCGAGGCCGCGCTTTTCGCCGCACCTTTGACGGTATTGGGAATGTCGTGAAATTTCAAGTCGAGAAAGACCTTGAAATCCATGTTCTTAAGCTCGGAAACGACGCGGGGACCCTCGGCCGTGAAAAGTTCGAGGCCGACCTTCATCCAGGGGACAACCCCCCGGAGCCGTCTGGCCAGAGGGAGGGCTTCGTCGGCGGACGGAAAATCCAGGGCAAGGACGAGGCTGGCGTTCATTCCCACTCCGTGATGAATTCGGTTACGATATCCGGGCGTCTGCCGGGCGACAGGGTCGCGGCGCGATATGCCGCCACAAGATCCGCGTAGGCTTCGTCCAGCGAATCGTTGATGACGAGAGCGTCGAACCAGACGGCCTGGGCGATCTCCCTTCCGGCATTGGCCATCCGCTTGGCGACGGATTCCTCGGACTCCGAGCCGCGCCCGCGGAGGCGCCTTTCCAGAACCGCCTTGGAGGGCGGGAGGATGAAGACGAAGTATGCCTGGGGCAGTGTTTCTTTGAGCTGTTTCGCCCCCTGAACGTCTATGTCGAAAAGCAGATCCCGGCCCGAGGCGAGGGTCTCGAGAGTGGCCGCGAGAGGTGTGCCGTAAAAATTGCCGTGAACCTCGGCCCACTCCGCGAAGTGTCCCGCTTCGCGCAGCGTGATGAACGATTCCTTGGAAAGGAAGGCGTAGTCCCTGCCGTCAACTTCGCCGGGCCGCGGGTCGCGGGTGGTACAGGAAACGGAAAAGGCGAAAGCGGGAAAATCGTCCAGCAGGCGTCTGGAGAGGGTTGTTTTGCCCGCTCCCGAAGGGGCGCAAAGCACAAGGGCGATGCCGGGACGTTGTCGCATCAGCGTTTTTCCTCCTGGGTCACGCGCTGGCCGATGGTCTCCGCCTGCACGGCGCAGAGGATGACGTGATTCGAATCGGTAATGATGATGGACCGGGTCTTGCGTCCCTGGGTCGCGTCTATCAGGCGGCCGGCTTCCTTTGCGTCCTCGCGGAGGCGCCGCATGGGGGAGGACGCCGAGTTGACGATGGCCACCACGCGGGAGGCCAGGATGAGGTTGCCGAAGCCGATGTTGAGCAGCCGTTCCTGTGGGGCTTGGGCGGCCATGGTTACTCCAGATTCTGTACCTGTTCGCGGCATTTTTCCAGTTCGTTCTTGAAATCCACCACCAGGCGGGAAATCTGCGCGTTCTGGATCTTGTTGCCGCAGGTGTTTATCTCGCGGAACGTCTCCTTCAACGTGAAATCAAGGCGGCGACCAGCGT
>JAJBSY010000199.1 GCA_020861205.1 Deltaproteobacteria bacterium
CTCGTACGCATTGCGCAGACCCTTCGGGCTTTCGATGGAAACCATGATCTCGATGCTGCCCGGCTCGAAGCCGTACGCCTTTTCCGCCCTGGTTATCGTTTCGTCCAGTTCGCGGATCTCGTCACCGCTTTCGCCCTTGGGCAGCCGGATATAGTCCGGCTTCGCCGGCAGCAGCACTTCCAGGTCCTTGTGTCCCCAAGGCGTGCTTATGTGGTTGATGCGCACGCCCACTTCGCACAACCGGGGCAGCCGGGTGAGCGCGTGGAAAACCAGTTGGCGGGCGCTGTCCTTTTCGTACACGGAAACCGAGTCTTCAACGTCGTAGATTACGCTGTCCGCGCCGTAAATTGTGGCGTCGCGCATCAGGCCGGCGTTGTTGCCGGCGGCGTACATGACCGTGCGACGGAGTTTTTCCTGTTTTTCCCGCATGGCTGCCTCCTATGACGCTTCGGCCGCGCGCAGAACGGCGGTTTTGACACGGGCTTCGATGACGAAATCCACCGCGCCCTTGTCGTTCGCGTCCACTGTCGCGTCCGAGACGCCACATTCCTTCAGGACGGCGAGGATGACCTCTTTCATGTGCCCCCCGTATTGCTGGAGGGTGGGACTGGCCAGTTGCACGGTCACGCCCGCGCCTTCCGGCGCGGGAGCGATCGCCACCAGCATGTCGGACGATTCGAGCGTCCCGGCCTGGGCGGCTTTAAGCAATTTCGGCATACGAAGTACTCCTTTTCATATCATTCCGGCTTCACGGGCTACCAGGTGACGATACCCATGATGAACGCAATGGCCAGGGTGACAAGGCTGAGCGCCCAGAGCCAGGCCGTGCAGTACTTGAGGTGATCCTTGAGCTCCACGCCCGCGAGCCCGATGGCCAGGAAGGTCGTGGCGGCGTGCGGGGTCACGAGCACGCCGAAGTTCTTGCCGATCAGCAGGGTCTTGGCCATGTTGACCGGGTCCACGCCGAAGTTCTTGCCCACTTCCATGGCAAGCGGCACCAGGCCGTAAAAGTAGGAATCCGTGCCGAGCACCATGCCGATGGGCACGGCGAAAACGCCCAGGATCACATGCAGATACGGTCCGAGGAAGTCGGGGATGAGTTTGATCAGGGTTATGGCCATGGCGTCGATCATCTTGGTGCCCGTCAGAACGCCGAGGAACACCCCGGAGGCGAGCAGGATGGACGCCATGGGCAGGGCCGAAGCGGCGTGCACCTTGATGCGCTCGGCCTGATCCTTGGCCTTGGGAAAATTGACCACCAGCGCGATGGAAAGGCCGAGCATGAACGCGAAATACAGAGGGATCTTGGTGAAGCAAAGCAGCGCTATGACGCCGAGGGTGAGCAGAACGTTGAACCAGACCAGTTTGGGACGTTTCAGGGCCAGCACCTGCGGGTCTTCTTCGACGGCCATGATGAACGAGCCGTCGGCGCCGACCGCCAAACCGGCCCCGCGTCTCTTTTCAACAACCCCCATGAAGGCGCCGAACCCTACCACAACGACGCAGCAGACAACCTGCAGGGGAATAAGGGCGTGCCAGAGTTCTTCAACCGGAATGCCGGTGACGACGCCGGTTCTGGCCACCGGGCCGCCCCAGGGCAGCAGGTTCATGATGCTCATGGCCGCGCCGATGATCACAAGGAGCGTCAGAGGTCGCATGTTCAGCCGTTTGTAGATCGGCAGCATGGCCGGAATGGTTATCAGAAGGGTGGAGGCGAGCGCGCCGTCCAAATGGCCCAGGATGGCGATGATCGCCGTGGCCACGGTCACCAGGATCACGTTGGATTTGGCCATGTTGACCAGGCCGTTCACAAGTGGGTCGAACATGCCAACGTCGTTCATCACGCAAAAATAGACGATCGAAAAGATGAACAGGACCGCGATCGGCATGGTTTTGACGACGCCCTTGCCGATGTGGACGAAAAGTTCCGCGGGGGGAGTCAGGACGGCGAGGCCGGCGAGCAGGGAAACGATGACGAAAACCGGTATGGGACTTATTTTTGACTGCACAAGCCCGTAAACGATGACGCCTACCATCACAAAACCGACGAGAGCCAACATTGTTTCACTCATAACGTCCTCTCTCCGCACGCCCTGGGACATGCGATTGTGCCCCGGCCCACCTCCTCTCCGGAGGGACGCGCCGTTGGCAATCGTTTTCCCAGCGAACGCAATGCGCTGTGGAAAAACATTTTCCCAGCCGGCCAAAACGTTCCTGGTTGTTGATACCAAGAGAATACGTTAATGATACAATACTTTTTTTTGATTTTGTCCATAAAAACAATTTATGGACAATGGCGCGAAAAAAAACATGCGCGGCGCTGCCCGGAACAGGAATGACCTTTCCGTAAAATCTTTTGAGGCTCGAGACGAAGGTATATACAGGAGCTTGAGTGTCAGCGGGTTGACGGATGACGGGCTAAGAAAAAGCGCCCGGATATCCGGGCGCTTCATGCGCAGGAAAAAACGAATTGCACAGGGACGAGGCAAGGACGGGCTATCCGCCGTCGATCCGCCGGTTCCCTGGCGGCTCCGATAGGGCCGCTGGTGACGCGGGAACGCACGGCACCTCCTTGCCCGGAAAGAGAGAGCGGCGCCTAGGCTTTTTTTTCAGGCTCCTGGTACCCCTTGTGAATCACGTGGTAGACAATCCCCTTGCGGACGACGAAAGCCGGGGAGATCATTTCCGTCCCGGTAAAGAGTTCGCCGCCCCCATGGTCCATAAAGGAATATTCTCCGCCGGCAAGGTCCAAAACGCTGATATCCGCTTCACGACCTGTTCGCAAACTCCCTTTCCTGTCATCCAGGCGCATGGCCCGCGCGGGGTTGATGGTCGTCATGGCGAGAATTTCTTGCAGCGAGAGGCCGACGGTCAGGAAGCGGGATATATTGAGGCCGAAATTTTGGTTCACCCCGTCCATACTGACGCAACCGTAGTCCGAACTGATGAGGAACGGCTTGAACCCTCTTTCCAGCGCCATCCTGAGCGACGCCACGCTGAAGTTCGTCTGCCCGACGCACGCGTCGAGCAGCACGCCGCGTTCCACCGCCTTCTGGATAAGCGGCTCGAACCCTCCGTCCTCGCGGAACAGTTTGCCGCGCTTCCCGGTAAAGGCATGAGCAAGAATATCTCCGGGGCGCAGGCGTTCAAGCGCGCCCCGCGTGAACCCGTCCACTTCCGCGTCGCTCAACCGCTCGCTGAAAAAGTCCCCGATGTGCAATGTAAGCGGCAGGCCGCACCGGTCGCAGAGTCGCAGCAGCTCGTCCAGGCCCGCAAGGCCCTTGTGAAGCAGAAAGCCCTCCAACGCCCTGTTCTTTATCCCGATAATGCGGTCCGGATATTCCGCAACGGTTTCAATGATTCTGTATGTTTGTATTTTCAGTACGTCCTTGTCCCAGCATTCCGGTTCATTGGCATGAAGCCCGAGGGGATGCAGGTGCAAAAGCGCGTAAATGTCCGTTGCGCTCCGCGTGATGTAGCGATGGTAAAAATCGGGAAACGTCATGTAGCCCGCGCTCCCCGCGTCAACCACCGTGGGAACGCCGTTGTAGATGCCGCCGCTTTCCGGCCCCAGCCCGATATGGGTGGCGGGATAACAATGCAGGTGCGCGTCCACAAAACCGGGGATGACGAGTTTCCCCGTGCAGTCGACGACGTCCGGGCAGGGCCCCGTAATGCCCTTGGCGACCGCCGCTATTTTTCCATTGGCGACCGCCACATCCAAAATGTCGTCCAAACCGAGCGCCGCATCGATGACCCGCCCGTTTTTGAGGATCAGGTCATACTGTGCCGTCGGCACCATCATGTCGGTAAAATCATAGGGTTTCATAGCGCGTGCCCTCCGGGAGACAACGGTTTTCAGGCGAAGACGACGCCGATACTCCCGAGCGGACCATAATCCGCGTGGAAAATATCGCCCGCCTCTATATCCACGGGGCGCGCAAAGGATCCGGCAAGGACGATCTGCCCTTTTTCCAGCTTGCAGCCCAGGGTGTACAGCTTGTTAACCAGCCAGGCGACGCTGATGGCGGGATGTCCCATGACCGCGGCAGAAAGGCCGCTTTCCTCGATAACCCCGTTCCTCGCCAACGTCGCGCCGACCCACCGCAAATCCACCTCCTGCGGCCGGACGGGCCTGCCGCCCACCACAATGGCGCCGAAAGCGGCGTTGTCCGCGATCGTATCCGCTATGGTGCGCGGCATATCCGTTCTGAAGTCATTGACTTCCAACGCCGGCACGACAAATTCGGTGGCTCTGACAACATCGTACAATTGCGTGTCCGGTCCCTCGAGATCGTCGCCCAGGATGAAGGCAAGCTCCATTTCAAGCCGGGCGTTTATGAACGAGGACGCGTTCAACCGCGAGCCGTCGGCATATACGCAATCATTGAATATTTTCCCGTGGTCCGGCTCCGCCAACTGGGCGGTCCGCTGCATGGCTTTGGAGGTCAGGCCTATTTTATGGCCGACCAGCTTCGCGCCCCCCACGGCTTTTTCCTTCGCCCACAAATCCTGTATGCGGTAGCCGTCCTTCACCTCAAGGCCGGGATAACGCTGGCTGGGTTTCGGAATGGGTTTGCAGTCCCGGCACGCATTAAGCAATGCGAAGGCAATTTCCCGGCATTCATTCTCGTTCAACATTCCTTCTCCTTCGAAGAATCAACGACGCGGCGGGCAAGAGCCGTGCCATCGGGCGGCGGTTACAATGTTGCCCTGCCGAAAAGGGAGGGAAGGTACAAGGAAAAACTCGGGAAAAAGACGCACAGAATTGTAATAAAGGCCAGTATTGCAAGCACGTGCAAGACTTCGGGGAACGTTTCCTCGATCCTGATGCCCACGATGCGGGCCGAAACATAGAGGCTTACCGCAAGCGGGGGGGAGACGCCTCCTATGGCGATCGCCATCATGAAGACGATCCCGAACTGGATCGCGTCCATGCCCAGCGAAGTCACGAGCGGCAGCAGGATGGGCGTCAGCAGGATGATGAGGGAGTTCCCTTCCATGAACGTTCCGAGCACCAGCAAGACCAGGGTGATCAAGAGAACGACGACGTAGAGGTTCGACGACAGCTCCATAACGCTCGTCGCCAGCAGCTTGGGGATGCCCTGCATGGCCATGATCCAGCCGAAAGGCGCCGCCATCGCGATGATCAGCATGACGATGGCAGAGGAAATCGCGCTCCGGGTACAGATGCGGACAAGGGTGGCGGGGTTCACTTCCCGGTAAACAAAGGTTGCCAGGATAAAGGCGTAAACCGCCGCTATGGCCGCCGATTCCGTCGGAGGGAACACGCCGCTGAGCACGCCGCCCAGGATGATGGCCGGCATCATCAGGGGAGGCAGCGCGTCCAGCACGATGAGAAGCCGTTGCCTTGCGGTCAGCCCGGCCTGGCGGCCGGAATGGTAGCCGTGCCGTTTACCCATGAAAAAAGAATACCCGATGAAGAGCAGGATGGTGGCGAACCCGGGAACGAACCCGGCCAGAAACATGCCTTCGATGGACACGTAGCCGGATGCCGCCCCGTAGAGCACCATGCAGAAGCTCGGGGGGATGATCATCCCCATGACGCCCGACCCGGCAACCAGGGAGGCGGTGAAGCTCTTCTTGTAGCCCGTTTTAACCATTTCCGGGCTGACGACGCTGCCGATCGCCGCGACGGTCGCGACGGCGGAACCGGAAATGGCGCCGAACAGGCCGCAGCCGAGGGAAGCGGTCGCCGCAAGGCCGCCGGGTACCTTCCCCAGCAGCATGTTCGCGAGGCGCATAAGGCGCGGCGTACTGCCATAGGCCATGATTTCACCGGAAAGGATGAACAGGGGCAAGGCCATCAAAGGGAACGAATCCACCCCCTCCACCATGCGCTGGGCTATTATGGCCAGTTTGGGGCTCCCGTTCAGCAGGCAGAAAACAACCGAACTCGCGCCGATGGCGAAGGCAACGGGCATACTGGCCGCCAGGCATACCACAAGCGTGATGAACATCCATATGATCACAGGTCCGCCTCCTTCCTGTTTTCCGCCTCCTCTTCCTCCGGCAACGGCTTGCCGAGAGCCTGCAGGGCCGCGCGGTTGATAAAGAAAACAGCCATGAGAAAGCCGCAAAAAGTCACCGCGCCGAAAACGAACCCCAGAGGAATCTCCATGGCTGAGGATTTACCCATCATGGCTACCTTGAACACGGTTATACCGGTATACGCGATGATGCCGATAACCGCGGCGCAGGCGAGGCTGACCAGGGCCCCCATGTAGGGGCGCAACCGCACGGGCAAAAGGTTGACGAACACGCCGATGCTGGTGTGCGATCCGCTGTACACGGCAACCGTCGAACCGAGAAAGACGATCCACACCATCGAGTAGCGCGCCAATTCCTCGGCCCAGAAGAAGGACAGGCCGAAAACGCGGGCGACGGTCTGGCAGAAAAGAACCGCCGTCATCGTGATGAAAAGGACGGTGCACAATACTTCCAATATGCGCACGAACACGGATCGCCTTTTGCCGGCTTCACCGAATATCAGTGCATAGATGCCGCGTACCAATGGGATGGATCCCGGGTATTCTTTCATAATGGCGCCTTGATGGTTGGGCGCGGGCGCGTCCTGGGGCGGACGCTCCCGCGCGGCCGGGAAAACGCTCCCGGAGCTATTGGGCTTCCGCCTGCTTTACCAGATCGAACAACTCGGTTCCGTTCTTTTTGCCGAAGGCTTCCCACACGGGTTTCACCTTGGCGGCGAAGGCATCGTAATCAACATCGGTCGTAATGGTCACGCCGGAAGCCTTTATGCGATCGAGCGCTTCCTTCTCATACTTCGCGTACAGGTCGCGGCTCATGGCCTGGGCTTTGGCGGCAGCCTCGAGAATGATCTTCTGCGTGGGCTCGTCAAAGGATTTCCAGGTGTCGGCGTTAAAGACGAAGGGCGCGGAAGTGTACGTGTGGTTGGTGAGGGAGAGGAACTTCTGCACTTCGTTGAATTTGTATGATTCTATCGTCGCCAGCGGGTTTTCCTGGCCGTCAACCGTGCCCTGCTGCAACGCGGTGAACAGTTCGGGCAAGGCCATGGGAACGGGGTTGGCGCCCAGCAGCTTGAACGCTTCCACGCGCATGGCGAGGGGCGGCACCCGCAATTTCAGCCCTGCCAGGTCTTCGGGTTTGGCAATGGCCCGTTTGTTGTTCGTCACCTGCCGGAAACCGTGTTCGACAAACGTCACGACTTTCAGGCCGAGCGGCTCGATGACCTTTTCCGCGATGTACGTCCCGAACCCGCCGTCAATGGCCTTGTGCGCGACGAGACGGTCCGTGAAGAGGAAGGGCAGATCCTCAATGGCGGCTTTGGGGGCGAACCCCTGGAACATGGTGATGGCGCCGATCAGGGAACCGTCCAACATGCCGCCTATGGTCTGCTGGATGAGTTCGATTTCTCCTCCCAGAACGCCGCTGGGGACGATTTCAAAAACAATTTCCCCGTTGGTTGCTTTTTTGACGTCGGCGGCGAAGGCCTCCATGGCGAAATGCATCGGGTGCTGCGCCGCGTACGCGTGGCCTATTTGGATATTGCGGACGGCGGAAGCGTCCTTGGCATACCCCAGGGCAAGGCCAAGGCAGAGACAACCGGCAATAATCACGCTGAGCTTCAATGATTTCATAACCGCTCCATTTACTGTTAAAAGTGAAAAAAATACGCCGTCACCGTTTAACCGGCGGCACAAACGTTTTCCCACCGCCGGTGAAATGCCCACGCGCGAGCCCCCGGATCATCTCACCGCCCCCGGTTGGGACGCCCCGGCAAGCATGGCCCCGTATTCGATGGCGTGAATCATGCTTTTGGGGGAAGACACGTTTTTCCCCGCGTTTTCAAACGCCGTCCCATGGTCCACGGAGGCGCGGACGATGGGCAGGCCGAGGGTGATGTTCACCCCGGTCATTCCCGACCAGGTCTTTGTTTTGTCGTCATACTTGAAACTCAACATTTTCAGTGGGATATGACCCTGGTCGTGGTACATCGCCACCACGATGTCAAACCCGCCCCCGGCGGCCTTGCAAAATACCGTGTCCGGCGAAAAGGGACCGGAAGCGTCGATGCCTTCGCGTTTGGCGGCCTCGACCGCCGGCCCGATGTTCGTGAGCTCTTCCGTGCCGAAAAGGCCGTTTTCCCCCGCGTGCGGGTTGAATCCGGCAACCCCGATACGCGGCGCCGGGATGCCTATTTTTTTGCAGGCCTCGTTCCCCAGGCGAATGACCTCCAGCACCCGGTCGAAGGTGATCCGGGAACTCGCCTCGGCCAAGGGCAGGTGGGTGCTGACGTGCACGACGCGGAAGTTCTCGTCGGCGAGCATCATGGCATACCGTTTCACCCCTGTCAGGGT
>JAJBSY010000158.1:0-3959 GCA_020861205.1 Deltaproteobacteria bacterium
CCCGCCTTATCCTCGTGCTTTCGACCGCGATTTTTCTCTTCCACGTGTACACGGCCACCTTCGGTCTGCTTTCGGCCACCGCGCAAAGAGCCGTCCACTGGGGGCTGGTCGGCATCCTGCTTTTCATCATTTCCTCGCCACCGGAGAACCCGGCGGACCGCAAACTCGGCATGGCCTGGGATATCCTCTGTATCGCAGCAATCGCGGCTGCCAGCGTCTACCTGATTGTGAACGAGGAGGAACTCGCCTTCCGTATTTCCCCGCCGGAGGCGACGGAACTCCTTTTCGGCGCGATGCTTCTCGTCGCGACGCTTGAAGCGGCCCGCAGAACGTCCGGCATCTTCCTGCCCCTGGTCGCCGTTCTTTTCCTGCTGTATGCCCTTGCCGGACCCTCCATGCCGGGAATCCTCAAGCACAAGGGGTACTCCCTCTCCCGCCTGATCTCCTACCTGTACAGCACGTCCTCGGGGATTTACGGCATCCCGCTGAAGGTTTCGGCCACCTACATCATCCTGTTCGTCTTCTTCGGCGCGTTTCTGAACGCGTCGGGCGCGGGTAAGCTTCTCATGGACTGCAGCCTCGCCCTGACGGGAAAATTCGCGGGCGGCGCCGCCAAAACAGCCGTTGTGGCCAGCGCCCTCATGGGAACCATGTCCGGATCGGCCATCGCCAACGCCGTGACCACCGGCTCCATCACCATACCGCTCATGCGCAAAAGCGGCTTTGACCGGAACATGGCCTGCGCGGTGGAGGCGGTCTCCTCAACCGGCGGCATGATCATGCCCCCGGTCATGGGCGCGGCGGCGTTTCTCATCATGGAGTACCTGGGTCTGGATTACGTGACCCTCATAAAGGCCGCCATCCTGCCGGCCTTGGTCTTTTTCGCTTCCATCTATTTCACCATCGATTTCTACGCCCGAAAACACCGTATCGGCGCATCCCTGAAACAGGATTCGCACGCGCTCGCGACGTTCCGGAAAACCTGGCACCTGCTGATCCCGATAGCCGCCCTGATCGCGTTTCTCATGATGCGGTATTCCGCCATGGTTTCGGTGGTCTGGTCCCTGTTCATGCTGATCGCCGTTTCCTGGCTGCGGAAAGGAACGCGCCTGACCCCTTCGCTCTGCCTCGCGGCCATTGCGGACGGGGCAAAGAACGCCGTTGCCGTGGCGGCGGCCTGCGCCACATCCGGCATCATCCTGGGCGTCATCGCGCTGACCGGCGTCGGACCCGCCATATCCACCGCGATCTTCACAAATTTTGTGGATTTCCTGCCCGGCGCGCTCGTCGCCACCATGGGCGTCTCCCTGGTCCTCGGCATGGGTATGCCGGCCACGGCCGTGTATCTCATCCTCGCGACCCTGGCCGCGCCAACCCTCATGCAGCTGGGCGTCGTCCCCCTGGCCGCGCACATGTTCGTGTTTTACTTCGGCATCATCAGCACCATCACCCCGCCGGTCGCGCTGACCGCCTATGCGGCCGCCGCCGTCGGCGGCGGGGACCCCGTCCGCGTGGGCATGAAGGCGTTCGTCCTGGGCATCGCGGCGTACTGTATCCCGTTCGTCCTGGTGTATGCCCCGGAAATGCTGCTGCTCGGCTCCTTAACGGACGCCTTGCTGCGGTTTATCATCTGCATCGCCGCGGTATACGCGGTGGCCTTGGCGACGGTGGGTTTTCTCGCCAAGCAGATGGCTACGGTCTGCAGGGTGCTCGCGGCCATGGCCGGAATCCTGCTCATCACGCCGAACCTGGTCTCCGACTTCATCGGTTTCGGGCTGCTTACCCTAGTGCACGTGATGCACTATTTGCGCAAGGACGTCTGCTTTATCGCGGGAGATAGGGACCTGGCCGCCTGTCCAACCGACAACGGGGCGGCCGATACCCTTGATAAGGCGTGCCGGCTGCCCCGCTGACGGAAAACACCAAACGGCCGTAAAACGACCGCGCTTCTCGCGAACTTGTCCTACAGCAAGCTCTCCATGACCTTCATGACGTGCTCGACGGTAAAGCCGAAATGCTTGAACAGCTGATTGCCGGGAGCGCTTTCGCCAAAGGTCTTCATGCCGATGACGGCCCCGTCGAGCCCCACGTATTTCGCCCACCAGTCGGACGCGGCCGCTTCCACCGCCACGCGCGCACGGACGGAAGAAGGCAGGACGCTTTCTTTCCAGGTCTTGTCCTGCATATCGAAGACCTCCGCGCAGAGCATGGAAACGACCCGGATCTTCCGGCCCCGTTTTTCCATTGCCTGCGCGGCCTCCATCGCGATGGCGACTTCGGATCCCGTGGCGATGATGATGCCTTGCGGCGCACCGTTGGGTTCATAAAGAACATACCCGCCGCGCTCCATGCTTCGTCCCTGCTCCAGGTTCCTCTGCATGGCGGGCAGGTTCTGGCGGCTCAGGATAAGGCAGGAGGGGGCGTTGTCGGTTTCCACCGCGCATTTCCAGGCCAGGGCGGTCTCCACCGCGTCGCAGGGACGCCAGACCCTGAGGCCGGGGATAAGGCGCAAGCTGGGAATTTGCTCTACCGGTTGATGGGTCGGGCCGTCTTCCCCGACCCCGATGGAGTCGTGGGTCAGCACCCAGATGACGCGCTGCTTCATAAGCGCGGCAAGCCGGATGGCGCCCCGCGCATAATCGGAAAAGACCAGGAACGTCCCGCCGTAAGGGATGAACCCCCCGTGCAGGGCGATGCCGTTCATGATGGCTCCCATGGCGAATTCGCGCACGCCGTAAGCGATATATTGCCCGTTGGGGTCATCCGCCGTGACAATTTTGGCGCCGCTCCACTGGGTGTTGACCGAGGGCGTCAGATCCGCCGATCCACCCAGCAGGCCGGGCAGCGTATCCGGCATGATCCCGTTCAGCACATTGCGCAGGGCCACCCGCGTGGCAACGCTCTCCCCGGCTTTGTGCGCCGCCACGCCCACATGGGCCAAGCTCGTTATCCAGGAGGAGGGTAATGCCCCGCTCACGCGGCGGCCGAACTCTTTCGCCAGATCCGGGTAGGCCTCGGCATACCCGGCGAAAAGGGCGTTCCACGCCTTTTCGGCGGCCTTTCCTTTGCGGCGCGCGTTCCAGGATTTCTTTACCGCATCGGGCACGGCGAAGGGTTCGTGGTCCCACCCCAGCGCCTTGCGCGCGCCGGCGATTTCTTCGGCGCCGAGCGGGGAGCCGTGCGTTTTGGCGGTTCCCGCCTTGGTGGGCGCGCCGTACCCGATGACGGTCTTGCAGCAGATGAGGCTTGGCCGGGCCGTATCCTTGCGGGCCTTGGCGATAGCCCGTTTGACGGCCAGGGGATCGTGCCCGTCCACATTGTCGATGACCTGCCAGCCGTAAGCCTTGTACCGCGCGGCCACGTTTTCCGTGAACCAGCCGTCCACCGGCCCGTCGATGGAAATGCCGTTCTGGTCGAACAGGCAGATCAGCTTGCCGAGGCCCTGCGTTCCGGCGAAGGAAGACGCCTCGCTGGATACGCCTTCCATCAGGCAGCCTTCGCCCAGGAAGACATAGGTGTAATGATCCACGACGGGGAAATTTTCCCGGTTGAACTCGGCGGCGAGAATTTTTTCCGCGAGCGCCATGCCCACGGCCATGGCGAGCCCCTGACCCAAGGGGCCGGTAGTGGCTTCAACCCCGGGGGTAACGCCGTATTCCGGGTGTCCGGGCGTCTTGGAACCGAGCTGGCGGAAGTTCTTTATATCGTCAATGGAAAGGTCGTAACCCGTCAGGTGCAGCACGCTGTACAGCAGCATGGAGGCATGGCCGTTGGAAAGGACGAACCTGTCGCGGTTGACCCAGGCAGGGTTGGCCGGGTTATGGCGGATAAAATCGTTCCACAAAACTTCGGCCATGTCCGCCATGCCCATGGGAGCGCCGGGATGGCCGGAATTGGCCCGTTCGATGGCGTCCATGGAAAGCGCGCGTATGGCGTTTGCCCGTTCGATACGGGTCGGC
>JAJBSY010000158.1:3969-8315 GCA_020861205.1 Deltaproteobacteria bacterium
ATCTAAGACGGCGTCATCGTCCCGGAGAGAGACAATTCAGATATCCTTGCGTTTTTTAAAGCAATCACGACCAACAAAAACAGCGCCGAAATTTTCCCGGGAAAAAGCTACTCCGTCATTTCGGCTACGGCGTCCACTTCCACCAGAATACCGCGCAACGAGCAGCTTACGGTCGTCCGCGTGGGGAACGGTGGGGAAAAATACGTTTTGTAGATCTCGTTGAACGCCGCAAAGTTTGCGATGTCCGTCAGGTAGACCGTGACCTTGACCACATCGTCCATGGTCGCGCCGCCGGCTTCCAAAACGTGGCGCACGTTGTCGAGGACCAGCCTGGCCTGATCCGCAAAATTTTCAGGTATGGCGCCGTCCCGTGCGTCGGCCGGGCGCTGCCCGGCAACGTACACGCGCGACCCGACCTTCAATCCCTGCGAATAGGGTCCGGCAGGCAAAGGCGCTTTTTCGGTACGAATTTCCTGCTTCATTTTTCATCCCCTTTTGTATCGACGGTTTCTCGTTATGCGTCCCTGTTGCGCCACGTGAGCGAACCTTGGGTTTCCCGGCTATACAGGCCGGCCCCGGCGCGCGCGGCGCTCGAGCAGGGCTTCCATTACGGCTGCGGGGACGCGGCCGCCCTGCCAAACCCGGCCGAGCGTTACATCGGGCCTCACGGCGCCGTGGTAATCCGAACCGCCGCTGGGCGCCAGACCGAACCGTTGCGCCAGCATTTTCGCCCGGCGCGTCGCCGCGGCGTCCTGTTCCGAATGCCACACTTCAATGCCGTCCAGTCCCAAGGCGGCCAGTTGGCCGACCATTTTTTCCAGCTCCGGAAACGGGGCCTTAAGCAGCATGGGATGCGCCAGGACCGTGGTCGCATTCTCCGCCTGCAACATGGCCAACCCTTCCGCCGGAGCTGGCAGCGCGCGCGGAACGTGCATTGCCTTGCCGTCGGCGAGGAACCGGGCAAAGGCGTCCCGCGTGGTGGAGCACACGCCCTTTTGGACCAGCAGGCGCGCCATGTGCGGCCTGCCCACGGATTCTCCGGCGGCCACGGCCAGCAACTCGGGATACGACACGTCAAAACCGGCCCGGCGGAACCGTTCCACCATCTCCCGGTTACGCGCGTCGCGCGCGATCCGGATCTTCTCCAGGGCCGCCGCGAGGCCCACGGGCGCTTCCGGCAGCCACAGGCCCAGGATATGCATTTCCCCGTAAGGGGAGGAAACCGCCACCTCGCACCCCCGGACAACGCCGATACCGTGCCTTCTTCCGGCGGCGGCCGCTTCGTCCAGCCCGGAAACCGTGTCGTGGTCCGTCAGGGCCACCGCCGTCAACGACGCGGCGGCGGCCAGGGCGACAAGTTCGGCGGGCCTGTCCGTGCCGTCGGATGCGGCGGAATGGGTGTGCAGATCAACAAAACCGTCCATGCGTTGCCCGCGAATGCCGGATACCGCGCACCGCGCGGCAAAAGGCTCATGGTTACAGGGAAACGGACACCCTTGACGCGGCGGTCCTTGCCTTGTCCTTGGCGTCCTCGACGCTTTCCCCCAGGGCGAGGGCCACCCCCATGCGGCGGCGCCCCGCTATTTCCGGCTTGCCGAACAGCATGACGGCGGTATCCGGGGCTTCGAGGGCATCGTCAATATTGTGGAACGCGGGCGACGCGCTCCGGCCCTCGGGCAGAATGACGGCGGAGGCCGCCGGGCCATACTGGCGCAAATGCGGCACGGGCAGGCCGAGTATGGCGCGGACGTGCAGCGCGAATTCCGACAGGTTCTGCGAAATGCAGGTCACAAGACCCGTATCGTGCGGGCGGGGCGAAACCTCGCTGAACCAGACCATGTCACCCCTGATGAAAAGCTCCACGCCGAAAATTCCCCAGCCGTTCTGTTCCCCGGCCAGGGCTTTGGTGACAGCTTCCGCTATGCGCCGGCTTTCGGCCATGGCCTTCGCGCTCATGGGCTGCGGCTGCCAGGACATGCGATAATCACCGTCTTCCTGGTAATGCCCGATGGGTTCGCAAAACGTCACGCCGCCCTTGTGGCGGACGGTGAGCTGCGTGATCTCGTAATCGAAATCGATGAACCCCTCCACGATAACCGCGCCGCCGCCGCCCCTGCCGCCGCTCTGGGCATATGTCCAGGCCCCGGCGACGTCGCCTTCTGCCCGGATGACGCTCTGCCCCTTGCCGGAAGAACTCATCACGGGTTTGACCACGCAGGGCAGGCCGACTGACGCGACGGACGCCGTAAACTCCTCGTACGTTGACGCAAAGGCATAGGGCGAGGTGGGCAGCCCCAGTTCTTCCGCCGCAAGGCGCCGGATGCCTTCCCGGTTCATGGTCAGTTTCGCGGCCCGCGCCGTCGGCACGACCGTGAAGCCCTCTTTCTCCAGCTCCAGCAACGTGTCCGTGGCGATGGCCTCGATTTCCGGCACGATGAGATCGGGCTTTTCCCGCTCCACCACGTCACGGAGCGCGGCCCCGTCCAGCATGGAGATCACGTGGCTTTTGTGCGCCACCTGCATGGCCGGAGCGTTCGCGTACCGGTCCACGGCCACGACCTCGACACCCAGCCGCATGGCTTCGATGGCGACTTCCCGGCCCAGTTCGCCAGATCCCAAAAGCACCATTTTTTTCGCTGTCTTTGTCCCCGGCGTGCCGATACTGACCATACCGTCCTCCTTCGCGGAATATTCCGGTTACATACCGGGGCGTTTTCCGTCTGTCCAGGTCCGGGGGAAAGGAATGCGGCCTGCCGCCGCCCCAAGACGGTCGCGGGTTCATAAAAAAACCAAATGATACCATCGTCATGCGGAAAAAATGACGGAGTACCTAAAGTTTTGCCGGACCGGCCCGAAAAGGGAGACAGGCAACCCGGGACAGGACCATGACGGGCATGGTTATTTGCCGGGAAGGCTCTTCGGAAAAAAATCCGCGGGCGACCCTAAAGGAAATTCCGGAGCAGCCGAAGAGAAGGTACAACACAGCGGTGGAAGTGTCGCAGGGAAGCGACCCGAGCATTGTGCGCCACCGGGAAACATAATATTCACGGAGGAATGTTATGGCTCTTACTATCAATAACAACTTGATGGCGATGAACGCCGCAAGGAACTTGTCCAACAGTTACAACGCCCTTTCCACTTCCGTCCGCCGCCTTTCTTCCGGCCTGCGTGTCGGCCAGGCTTCCGACGACGCCGCCGGTCTCGCCATTCGCGAACTTATGCGCGCCGACATCGCGTCCCTGAACCAGGGCGTGCGTAACGCCAACGACGCCATCTCCCTCATCCAGACAGCCGACGGCGCCCTCGGCGTCATCGACGAAAAGCTGATCCGTATGAAGGAACTGGCCGAACAGGCCGCCACGGGTACCTACAACTCCGACCAGCGCCTGATGATCGAATCCGAATACCAGGCCATGGCTTCGGAAATCACCCGTATCGCCAACGCCACGGACTTCAACGGCGTGCACCTGCTCAACGGCAACCTGTCGAGCGATACCCACAGCGGCTCCGGCATCGTGTCCACCGGCAAGATGAAGATCCACTTCGGTACGGCCAACGATTCGGCGGAAGATTATTACTACATCCAGATCGGCAACTCCACCGCCTCCGCCCTGGGCGTCGGCAACGAAGCCGCCACCAGCATGGACGCCTACACCGTGTCCACCCAGGAACGGGCCCAGAAGGCCTTGGTGGGCCTGAACAAGGCCATCATCTCCAAGGACAAGATCCGGGCGAGCCTCGGCGCGCTGCAGAACCGGCTGGAGAACACCGTTTCCAACCTGCAGATCCAGGCTGAAAACATGCAGGCCGCCGAATCCCGCATCTCCGATGTGGACGTGGCTACCGAAATGACGGAATTCGTTCGCAACCAGGTTCTCACCCAGGCGGCGGTGGCCATGCTCTCGCAGGCCAACTCGCTCCCGCAGATGGCTCTCCAGCTTATCGGCTAGGCTCGGCCACCTGAAAGCGTATGGGCCAGGGGACCTAGGCGCCGACAACGAAACGGGCCGTCGCAAGACGGCCCGTTTTATTGAGGCGCTACCCGTTTTTGCCGAAGGCGCGCGTTATTGCGCTCTCACAACCCTCGCCCTGTTGCCGGAACTTCGCAGGACGCGCACATGGTCGCCCACGGTATAGGTACCGTCTATGGCCTGAACGACGCTGATGGTCCCGCCGTTGTTTTCCAGTTCGATCATGAACTCGTAAGCTTTTTCCGTGCGGACGGCTTTTTCGCCCAGAGCGCCGAGAACCGCGCCGACGGCCGCGCCGCCGGCCGTCGCGAGAAGCCGCCCTCTCCCCTTGCCCATGGTGCTGCCGACAACACCGCCGAGAACGCCGCCGATACC